>JAOAAK010000004.1 GCA_026418905.1 Bacteroidales bacterium
CAGATGTGTATAAGAGACAGGTTGTAGTAGTAGGTGATACCTGAAATGGAGAACCTATACCAATAAGCATTCCACTTTCGTTGAACCAAAAATAAGTTGTGGCTCCCGAAGCAATCAACGTTGCTGTTTGCCCTTGACATATCACTGTAGGGCCCGTAATAGAAAGAATAGGCTTAGGCTTAACAACAATGACAATGCTATCTTTTGCACGATCGTTGTTGCCGTCTATTACATTAAACCATAATCTGTAATTGCCAGGTGTGCTTCCAGTAAAAACCACTGTTTGAGCATTGGGATTGTCTAAAAAACCAATATGACCTGTCCAGTAAAATGTATATGGTGGGATACCACCATTAAAGAAACCATGTAAAGTCACCGTATTATTTTGACACAAAAAAACTGTATCATCAGCTGGATCAATCCATGCAACAAGCTGTGCATTTATTCTCTCTATCATAAAAACAAGTATAAAGAGATATCTTAAAAGTTTCATTTTTCTTAATTTAGCATTAATTATAACATTTTCCACATACAAAAGCATAGGTGCAATTACCATTTATTACAAAAAACATTTCTGTAATTTTTTTTTGTTCTTTTATGTATTTTTACTTATAACACGATGCTGTGCATGGTTTTGCATTTATTTTTAAATTTGTCCTCAGCAAAAAAAATTCATGAAAAAAATTATTTTTTTATTAGCTTTAATCATAAGTTTTAATACAACTTTTTCTCAGAATGACAGCTCAAAAAATGAAGATGTCATTTTCTACAAATTTGGAGCCGATTTGACACTTGGATTTTACATGTACAATCAAAACATTTTTTTCGAACTCATACCCGGCGTTACTTATTTTCCAGTTTATTGGTTGGGCATCGGCGGAGGTTATTATTACCAATATAGCAAAATTTTTTTTGAACAAGTAATCGATGATATCAACGTAAATGGTTTACGTACCATGATTAGACTTCATCCTATACCTCAGGGCTGCATACATTTTGAATATAGATTTATGACCTATCGTACCAATATTTTTAATGCCCCCACTTACGAATACGAAAACATTTATTGTCATGCTTTCATAGCAGGAATAGGTTTTACCCGTTCTATCTCTGAACGGGTTTATGCTCATACCCTCATTATGATGGATTTCCTACAAAACTACAAGACACCTTACACCAACCCCATTATCCAAACTACTTTCGAGTACCGATTCAACTTACCTACATCTAAAATCACCAAAAAAAGCAAGAGAAAAAAATAATTATTTATTTACCTTCCTCGTAAGCTACAATAGGTATTGAGATCATCATATTCTGACGAACAGGTATGCCATTGGTAATAGCTGGTTCAAAAGGAAGAGTAGGAATAATTCTAACTACCTGTTCATCAATACCATAACCTACTCCGTGAATAATTCGAACATCTTGAATCTTTCCATCAAAATTGACATCAAAACTAACTAACATAGTATCACGAAGATTGACTTTCTTAGCAGCTTCAGGAATGGTTATATTACTATAAATAATCTTATACATTTCTTTAACATCACCTTTATAACGAGCTTCTCTGCTATAAATAACATCCATGTTCTGTTTGTCTTTATACTTATTTGGGTCTGTGGTTGGATTGATCTGAGAAAACATGGCAGATATGAATGTAAGTGAAACGGAAAACAATAATGTTTTCATAGTTTATTAATTTTATACAAATTTAATCAAAACTAATGCCAAAAATTACATACGTAATATTTATCATAATATATTTTTCACCTTCATTTTCTCAAAATGAAGATACTATCTATTCAAACGATCCGTGCTTATTGCTTCATCAGGCTTGCTACGACAATGATTTAGCAAAAGTAAAGATCTTATTTAAACAATATCAACTGGATGCTAATTGCGTTTTAGATGCTTTATCTCCGATTTTTCCAATACATTACGCTGTCACAAATGGAAATAATGCGATGATTTTATGGTTATTAAATCATGATGCTTACATCGATGCCCAGGATAAAGATGGCTATACTCCACTTCATCTTGCCATTTTGTTGCAAAAAGATACGATTTTCGATCTATTACTAGCCAATGGTGCTAATGTAAACCTACAAGATAAATGGGGTAGAACTCCCCTCTTGCTAGCTATTGAAAAGGATCGACAAGATTTAGTTGAAAAATTGCTGCAGTTCCGCCCTAATGTTTCTATTAATGATTTTTTGCATCTTTCGGTATATGAGTATTGCACTTTATTCTCCGACACAAATATGGCAAATGTATTATACCATCATCATGTCCCATGCCCGTTTACTCATACTCAACTTAATGCTTTTCATATATCCAAACTAACATCTAACTTTTTGATGCAAAGGTGGTTATTAAACACATGTCAGATCAATGATACAACGTTTCCTCTTTCTATTTGTCTTGAATTTTATAACATTGCTTGCTATTTTAACCAATCTCAATGGAAAAAAAACATCTTGTACTTTATGAAAACTCATTACTCTTCAGATTCATTACTCATGTTTCGAAAAAACTTAATTCTAAAAAAAGATCTTAAAATAACACACGATCTAAATAAATTAAAGATGCCACGAGGCTATTTTTTTGTGTTTCACCCTTTTATATCATTTGGTTTTCTTAGTAATGGTAGATTTTTCTTCGCTCGAACAGGGATCATTTTTTCTGATTACAACCACCTCTTGGACATGTCAGTTCATTTAAGCCTAACTTGCTGGCCTTCATGGAATAAAATTAACATGGAACCTTTAGTATATTACCAAATCAAGGAAAAAAGGTATATGGTGTCTGCGATTTTCCAAAAAGGAATTTTCTTTCACGAAATTTTTCGACATACAGCACATCTATCTCCGGGTATTGAAATAGGCTATACATGGGGATTTTATCCCTCGCTTGAAAAAGAAGCTTTTAACTCATTTTATGTCTATCCTTTAGTTAAATACAACTACAATTTACGTTGGTTAACTCTGATGTCCTCCATACATTATATTAATTTTCATCAAAATAGTACAAAATGGTTTATTTCTCTTTCCTCCGCAATAAGGTTGCCATGAAATCGAAATTATTCATTAAACTTTTGATTTTTTTTACACTCTTTATTCGTTGCACTACTGGAGAAGAGGAAGAATGTGATTATACAGGCTGCCAAACAATACCTCCTTCCACAGGTAATCTAACCATTAAAGTTTCACGCGATGAACAAAACCTGAAGGTGCCGATTTCTATCTATCTAGGTAAATGGGGAACGGGAATACTTTTAATTCAAGATACCCTAAAAGAAAGTAAGAAAACTTACATTGTACCTGTCGATCAGTACATCACAGCTTCAGCAACTTATTTTCATGATAACAAAAAAACAATTGTTATTAATGATGGCAAAATCAAATTAATAAAGGATAACGTTTGCGACTCAATTTGCTATCATATCATTGATCTTATATTAAATCTTCAATTAAACAAATAAATTACCGACGCACGTTGTGATTAATAATAACGTCAAAATACTTTGGATTCCAAAAAACTTCGAACTTAAGATGTTCGAATTGATTAAAATCCTTTCCTTCGAAAATATCTACATGAAACACATTCTTGAGGACCAACCATGGCAATTCTGAACAGTAAAATGAGGTGGTATCAGTAATATCGAATGAATGGTCAAATGGAACCTTCCGCTCTAAGTATTCAATAGCTTTCTTACTAATTAAGTGTCTTGTGGTGTCATTAGCAAATTTAAACCTTACCACCATGATTGAATTGAGTTGACTATCCCACAGAAATTGTGGAAAAGATTGTTCCTGAACACCATCTATTGGATAAAGTGATTGGGATACACAGTGAATAATTTTAAATCCATGCGGACATGTATCACAACTTACCAGTATACCCACATGAGAAACATGGTAATCTTCGTTAAATGTCTGCACAATACCATCACTAACCAGACCATATCCATGACGAAGAATAAAATCTCCATCTTTTAAAAGGGAGTATTCTTCAGGATTAAGGTCATAACGAACTATATCACGTGTAGCACTCGAACGAACATTGTACGTAACAAAATACAATAAAAAAGCGGCAAGAAAAATTCCCGCTACCATGAGAGGTTTTTTCATTGCCGCTTCTTTATAACTTCTTATTTCTTTTCAGTTGTTGGCTGGGTTTTGGTAGTGTCGTTTTCTTCTTCTACGTCATCCATGGGAGCATTCATATCACCACCCATTTCTTTGGGAACCTGAGAAACTTTCCACTTACCTTCGACCTGTTGAAGCATAATTTTGCCATCTTTGCCGTCCTGTTTATAAGTACATGTAGCTTCTTTGTCCTTAACTTCACACTTCATGTCTTTAATTTCAACTTCTTTTTTCTGATCTTGTTTCTTCACACCAGCCTCTTTAGCAAAACCCTCGATCATGGTTACCAAGCTAGCTGCTTTTCCTGTAGCAAGTTCTCTAGCCTTAGCATATTCACCCTTTGCTAAGTACTTCAAGAAATCTTCTGCTACCTTTTCAGGTTTCTCTGCTTTTTTACAATTGCTTACAGCAATCATTACAAAAACTGCAACAAGAACACTCAAAATTCTCTTCATAAAATTATAATTTTTGGTAAGGCAAAAATAATCATTTTTGAATTATGTGCAATAAAAAAATGAATTGAATATACGATTAACCACAATGGAAATGGTCACACAATAGGAGAACTACCCTTGTTAAAACGTAAGAAAAAATACCTATATGTATTTTTTAGTTAAGTTTTGTTTTGCTACATTTGCAAAAAGAAGTCATGCGCAAAGTTTTAAACAAATTAATCTTTTCTTTATGCTGGAGTTTTTTAATAATATCTTGTGCAAAAAATGATGCACAGGTTTCAGACTTTAGCGCTAATGAAATAAAACTAATAACATCTGGTTCCAATTCTGATTCATTAAGAGTTTTAAATTATTTTATACAAGCCGATTCAATCATTTTACGCAAGAAAAGTTCAAGGATCACAGATCTGAATTCACCTTTCTTAAAACTTCTTATCAGCAGAATGTATAAAACTGTAATTATCGAACAGGGTGTAGGCATAGCAGCTCCCCAAGTAGGGATAAATAAGCGTGTCATTTGGGTCCAACGACACGATAAGCCGTCAAAGCCTTTTGAAGTTTATATTAACCCGTGGATTGTCAGCTATTCAGACACACTGGAACAAAGAAATGATGGTTGCCTGAGCATTCCTGGTGTGTACGGAAAAAGTTGGAGAGCTATCTGGGTAGAAGTCGATTATTTTACTCCCGACGGTCAGCATATCAGAGAAAAAATTAAGCATAAGTATACAGCTCATATATTTCAGCACGAAATTGATCACCTTGAAGGTATTTTATGGATCGACAGAATCAATAAACCTTAATTTTTCTTCTCATGTATACTATCGCCACAGTCGTTGGTGCTAGGCCTCAGTTTATTAAAGCTTCCGCTCTTAGCAGATTATTTAGTGTCCATTCCAAAATCAGGGAGATTCTTATTCATACTGGCCAACATTACGATTTACAAATGTCAGACGTTTTTTTTCGAGATCTTGAATTACCACGACCTCATTTTAATTTGGAAATTGGTTCTCACGATCACGGCAAGCAAACTGGTCTCATGATTCAAAAACTCGAAGAAGTATTGGACGAAATTCAACCCAATGCAGTTATGGTTTACGGAGATACTAATAGTACCCTGGCTGGTGCTTTGACAGCAGCTAAAAAACATATACCCATTTTTCACGTAGAAGCAGGTCTTCGCTCTTTCGAAAAGAACATGCCAGAGGAAATCAATAGAATATTGACTGACCATATGAGTACGGTGCTCTTTTGTCCTACTTCAACAGCAATTCATAATCTGAAGAATGAAGGGCTCTTTCACCATGACAAATTACCTCATTCTATTAATCAACCAGGTATTTTCCTAACTGGTGATATTATGTATGACGTAGCCCTATATTACCAACATAAGGCTGAAACTGAATCGCTTATTCTACACCAACTTAATTTGCAACCCAATTCTTTTTTCTTGGTAACCATTCATCGAAGTGAAAATACGGATAATCGCTTAAAATTGGCATTACTAGTTGAACTGCTTGAAAAAATAGCTTCATATTTTCAACTCCCTGTTGTCTTCCCCATTCATCCACGAACACAAAAAATGATTCATGAATTTGAGCTATTCGATAAATTGAAAAAACTGAGTAATCTTGTTTTAACTAATCCCCTTTCTTATCTAGACATGATTCAACTTGAATCCAATTCTCGCCTTATACTAACTGACTCAGGTGGCGTGCAGAAAGAAGCTTATTTTTTTAAAAAACCTTGCTACGTTTTAAGAAAAGAAACTGAATGGGTTGAACTTCTAGAACAAAAAAAGGCCCGCTTGTGGATGTATGACAATCAGAAAGCATTGGCTGATATAGAAGAATTAATTACTATTGACAACGAAAATTTTGCTGCTGTTTTTGGTGATGGAATGGCTGCTAATCGAATTTTGTCCATCATTGAAAATGAAATTTTATTTAATGAACCTTAGGAATTCTATCATCTGGATTGGAATAAGTTGTTCAGTAGCTATTCTCATTGTCCTTCTACTAATGGGTTATATTTTTAATGTATGTCAGCAACTTTGGTTAGCTGCATTTATCATTATCACACTGTATTCTCTCATTGCTCCTGTATTAAATCAAAGATCTGAAATTAAACTTTCAAGCATTAACCTCATGCTTTTGACCAGTTCCTTACATCTGGATACTTTAATTTACGTTTGGCTTTTTGTACCTTGTAAATTGAGTGAAAGTGGCTTTAAATGGGAATATGTAATTTTCACTGCACTTGTTACTTTAGCCGGGAATTTTCTTAATTCCTTGTTTTATGAAAAATCCTGACTTACTTATTGTTACACCTCACTTGAATAGTCGACTTGAGTACGTATTGCATTACGTGTTCGAGCAACGCATGAATTTAAAATTCCAAGTACTTAACAACTCATATATTCAAAGTTTTCCATACCCAACGTTGTTTTATGGCTTCCCGACATCTCAAAGCGAAGTTATTTCCATTCCTTACTCGGGTTACCTTGATTTACCCATTGACAAGTTATATATTCCTCCTATTGAAAATCGAGAAGGAATCCCTGTCATTTTTGCTGGGAAAAAGTCCGACGAATTTTTATTTGATATTTTTTCGGCTGTTTTTTTCATGCTAACACGCATAGAAGAAATTTTAAGTACTAAAGTTGATGAACATGGACGTTTCGATGCATGCCACAGCTTTATGCATTCAAATCATTTGCATCATCGAGCATTAGTGGATGAATGGATCATGATTTTATCTTCTACACTTTACAGTCGATTTCCGGGTTTACCCATAAAAAGAGTTAAATCTAATTTCAGCATTACGATGGATATTGATCAGCTTTTTTCGTACAAGGGAAAAGGCTTTATCAGAAACAGCGGTGGTTTATTTAGATCCTTTTTAACAGGAGAAAAAGAGAAAGTCAAAGAAAGGTGGCAAGTATTTTTAAATAAAATACCAGATCCCTTCGATATTTATAATAAATTATCAGACCTCATTCCGTCGGAATTCTTGCCCATTCAAACTTTTATATTAGCTTCTCCTAAAAGGACTTTTTTCGACAAAAACACTTCATTTAAAACTATTACGGAAAAAAAAGCATTGAGCAAAATTAGTTCATATTCACTATTAGGGTGGCACAGCTCATATTATAGTCAGGTAAACTTTAATAAATTTAAATCCGAAAAAAAACACATAGAAAACATCATTGGCCAACCAGTGAATAAACATCGAAGTCATTATCTTCGAATCCATATTCCCAAAACATATCAATGGCTTGTAGACTGCGGTATTACTGAAGATCATTCGTTGGGATTTGCTTGTGATTACGGCTTCCGAGCTGGAACAGGCAAACCTTTTCCTTTTTACGATATTACACAGGAAAAAGTCCTTCCCTTGACTATTCACCCATTTTGTATCATGGATGGAACATTGGTGGATTATCTTAAGCTTTCACTCGAAGAAAGTGAAGAAGTTCTTAAAAAAATGTGGAATTACGCAAAAAATAACGATACAGACATGTGTATTCTTCTTCATAATGAAACTTTTTCAGAAAAAGGCCGTTGGGTAGGATGGTCTAACATGCTTGCGAAATTCTTCAAATATGTTCAATTGAGTCTATGAAGAAACTATCTCATAACGAAATCAATAAAAAAAAATGGGATGAAGCTATTTTGAGTTATCAGGTATCTTTTCCATATGCGTTGAGTTGGTTTCTGGATCTTGTCTCACCAGGTTGGGAAGCTTTAGTATGGGGTGATTACGAAGCAGTTATGCCATTACCAGTAAAAAGAAAATGGGGTATTCCTTATCTTGTTCAACCTCCTGGTTGCCAACAACTGGGTATCTTCTGCAACGTCGATCCTACTCAATTCCTTTCTCAAGCCATAAATTTCATCAATAAACATTATCCTTATGTTCACATTTATTTCAACTATACAAACTATCACCCTTCTTTTAAACAAAGAACAAATCTCATCTTACCTATTCACAAAACTTATGAGGAAATCAGACAAAGCTATCATACTAATCTAAAAAGAAATCTTAAAAAAGCTCAATCTCACCAACTTATCATCTATGAAGAATCCGATTGGAAAAAACTTTTTACTGCATTCAAAAACGGACCATACGGAAAAAAGGTAAGTCACCTTTGGTTTCAAAAAATTGAACTCATTGGTAACGAAGCAATTAAAAGAAATTGCGCTAAAATATTTTCTGCTTATTCAAAAGATAAGGAATATCTCGCAGGAATGATGTGTTTGCTGCATCAAAGCAGGGTTATTTTTTGGATTTCTACCAACACAACTCAGGGTAGAAAACTTTCCGCGATGCATATGCTTCTGGATCATGCTATAAGAATTTTTTCAAAATCTTACAACATTCTAGACTTTGAGGGCAGTGAAAATCGTAACCTCGCCCATTTCTACAGACAGTTTGGAAGCATCCATCAAGATTATTTTGTGTATAAAAAATTTTTATTTTTTTAAGATAAATCTATATTTTCTCTCACTCTAGCGAGAAATAGCTTTGCAACCTGCTAATTAATGAAAATCAGTTGTTTTCTTTGACAGCAAGCAGAACAAGATTTAATGGCAAAACTTTTCGCCTATCAGGAATCAAATAACCAATTAAGAAGCCAAGAAATTGCAGGGGGAAAATGAAAAGAAAATTAAAAAATGGTTTGATGAAAGGAATACCGGGTAATCTTTGATGACGTATTTCGCTTGTTATAAGTTGCGTAATAGTATGGATAGTATTGGATGTTTTCTCAAGTTGCAGAACTTTAAATCCATTTTTTTCGAAAATATATCTTAGTCCAAATGACGTAAGACGTCGGAAATCGTATGGAATATTGTGCTCTCCCCATGCAAATGGAATGCTAATCAGCACATATCCTCCAGGTTTTAATATACGGTAAAATTCTTTAATAATTAGCTCAACCTCTGGTACATGTTCTAAAACTTCAGTTGCCAAGATCCCATCTAGTGAATTATTTGCGAAAGGCACTTCATTTCCATTGTAAAAAATAATTTCGTCCTTTCTATCATCTTCGAATTGAAAAGTCACTTCAAAATCTACTCTATAATATTTATTACACGAAATGTAAGGACGATATGGAGAAATTCCACAACCAAAATCCATTACGTTTCCCTTTAAAAAAGGAAAATTTTTTTTCAATTTGCGAAAAAGGAAATATCGTGCAATAAAAACAGGATTAAAAAAAATATCCCACACGTTTGGGATATAATCTCGATTTACGCGATATTTTTTATTCATGTTCATGTATTCTTATGAAAAAATCAGTAAAAATTTAAAGTACCAAATTTATTTAGTTTATTACATTGAAGCAAATCACAATTAAAAAAGTTCGTTCATTTATTCACAAAAAATAATATTTGTTTTAATTACTTTCTAAAAAAACATATATTTGTAATAAATTCATTTTCATGGAAGGAAAAGGTAAATTATTTGTCACTCTTTTTTGGGGCGTTATTGCCATTCTTGTTGCTTACATATTAGGCCAAAGTTATGCTTCAAGAACCAAAAAATTACAAAGAACCGTTCAAGTAACCGGTTATGCTGAACGATCTTTTAAATCGGATCAGGCTAGTTGGACAGCAGAATTTACACGTTATTCTGAAAAGCTTCAGGACGCTTCTTCTGCACTAAAACAAGATGCTGAAGTAATATACAATTTTCTAAAAGAAAAGGGATTTAAGCAAGAGGAAATATCTTTTTCAGCTGTAGATATTACTAAAGAATACGATTATGTAGACTGCGAGGACAAAGGTAGTGTTAAATCCAAGTTTAAAGGATATAGACTTTTTCAGAAAGTAACTATCCAATCCAATAACGTTGAAGCCGTAGATAATATTTCTCGTGAAATCTCTGATCTTATTGAAAAAGGGGTTGAGATTACGAGCTATCCTCCGCTTTATTACTACAGTAAATTAAATGAGCTTAAGCTGGAATTAATTGCTGAAGCATCGAAAAATGCTCGGGACCGTGCTCAAAAAATATGCGAACAAACTGGTGGTAAAGTAAAAAAACCATTATCTGTTAAAATCGGTGTGTTCCAAATTACCAACAAAAACAGCAACCCCGAATACTCCTGGGAAGGTGTATATGATCTAGAAGCCAAAGAAAAAAACGCTACTATTACCGTAAAAGTAGAGTTTGAAATAAGATAACATCCTAACTTACTTTAATATTGTTATGTGATTTTTCAAAGAATTCAATTATGTCAAAAATATATCTTGCTATATTTTCTATTCATTTTATTTCTGTTAGTTTATATTCTCAATCTGTTCAGTGGTTAGACGCTGCTTTTTCAGGGCCAGTCTTTTCCCTACAAGTAAAAGATACATTGGCTTTTATCGGAGCCGGAAGTGCTTTTACTATTGTTAATGTTTCTAATCCTGCCTCACCACAAACCATCAGTCATTGCCACGTGACCGATTGCATCACCTACATCAAAGTACATGGGAATGTATGTTATGTTGGAAATAACGGCATGGGTATTGCTATCATTGACATAACCAGCCTACAAAACCCAATTGTGAAGGGCTACATGTTTCACGGTGAAGCCACTGGTTATGAACCCGTTATCTCAGGCAATGTTGCCTATTTTCCTCGTGGAAGTTCTGGCATTATGGTCATGGACATCACTGACCCTTTCCAACCCACTCAAATATCCTCCTGGAACCCAATCGGACATGATTTTACCATCGATGCTGAGCTGAAAGATTCAATTTTGTTCATAACTGATAGGGCTGGTGGAATATACAGCATCAACATTCAACATTCTCCCCCACAAACCATACATTCATATCAAATTCCCGGCTGGAATTTTTTTGAATGTGCTTTAGATGAAACCAAGCAATATTTATTTGTTACCGCCTACAAAAACACATTTCCTTTAAACGATACACTAAAAATTTTGGTCTTTAATGCTCAGAATTGGTCAAATCTAACTCCTATTGCACAATTTCACCATAAAGTTTATAGCATACCTCTTGACTTAAAAGTAAAAAATGGACGATTATATGTTGCTTCATGGTCAGATGGTGTAGTAGTGGTAAACGCAACCAACGTCCATTCCATGTATCATGAAATTTCCATTCCTTCAGCTAAGGAAACCAATTGGGTTGAAATACGAAATAATCTTATCTATAAAGCCGACTTGGCTGGTGGCTGGAATATTTATGACATTAGCCAACCACTTAATCCTACTTTAGTCTATTCATGGGACGATGCTGGCGATACGAAAGACATAGCCTTAAAAGATAATTTCATTTATGTGGCCATCGAAGATGAAGGCGTTGGAATTGCTGAAATCAAACCTAATGGTCAACTAGAAGAAAAACTGCTTTGGAAAGTCCCAGGTGGTGCTAATGGCTTGTACATTAAAGATACACTTTTGTTTATTGCATCTGGGTCAAAAGGCGTACTGGTTGCCTCCATTCAAAATCCAATGTTTCCTGATAGTATTACACGTTTAACTCACATAGGTGAAAACGGTGCATGGAAAGTTACCGGAAAAGATAACCTACTTATGGTTGGCGAAGTATTAGGAGTATCCGGAGGTCTTTATTGTTGGGATATTTCAAATCCTTTCAATCCTCTTTTAAAAAGTTCTCTTTTTTTTCTATTTGAGCCAGTTCATAATTTGCATATTTCGGGAAATCATATTGCAGTAGCTTGCTGGGTCCCTTACCAGGCAAAGACATTAAAAATCATTGACTTTTCTAATCCCACTAATCTCGTCGTTTCAGGTTCATTTAGTTGTTACTGTTCGGATGTAAAAATTTTCGAAAGGAACAATTTAAGTTATGCTGCTGTTTCGATCGGCAGTGGGCTACCACTCGTTCTTAATGGTTTGGCGATACTCAATATTTCCAATCCACAAAATATTATTCAAGAGGACTTTTATCAAACTGGTGTGTGGGGTAATATGACCGCCGCTGTGGCTCTTTACGATCATTATGCATTAACCAGCGAAGGTGGCATACAAGCATCAGGTATGCTAAGAATTTATGACATAAGTGATCCTCAAAACATCATTCATGGCGAATCATTTCAAATCGGAAGCAATACATCCAATAACACCATTTTAATTAAGAACAACCATATTATTCATTCATCGGGCTCTGCTGGAATTATGATATTCAAATGGAATCTACCTACTTACGTGGATAATTTTTCTGAAAAAAATAACAAGATTCAGGTTCTGACTGATTTTGAACAAAATCAACTCAAAATACTCCACCACCAGCAACAAGGATTTATTTTCCGATTATACGACCGAATGGGCCGTAAAATTTCGGAAGAAAACATTATATCATCACCCTATTACATTTCGTTGAATAAATATACTCAAGGACTTTACTTTTGGGAAGCTTGCTATGTTAACGATGAAAGAGTTACGGGTATTTTTTTGATCAAATAAGGCTTTTTTAAATTTTTCACGACTTTTCCATACCTTTGCAAAAAACTTTATGCGACCTATTCGAATGGTAGATCTTCATTCCCAATATCTCAAAATTAAAGAGGAGATCGATGCAGCTATTCAATCTGTGCTTGATTCCACACAGTTTATCAATGGCCCATTTGTAGAAGAATTTCAGAAAAATCTAGAAAAATACCTACAGGTTAGACATGTCATTCCATGTGCAAATGGAACGGATGCCTTACAAGTGAGCATGATGGCACTAGATTTAAATCCTGGTGATGAAGTAATAGCTCCAAGCTTTACTTTTGTTGCAACTGCAGAGGTAATTGCTTTGCTTCGACTGACTCCTGTTTTGGTAGACGTAGATCCTAAAACTTTCAACATCTCACCAGATGCAATTCGCAAAGCTCTTACCCCACGAACTAAGGCTATCGTGCCCGTACATCTTTTCGGTCAAGCTGCTCCTATGGAAGACATAATGTCCATAGCTCGTGAACATCATCTGTATGTCATCGAGGACGCATGCCAAAGTATTGGTTGTGATTACATCTTCTCTAATGGATTAAGAAAAAAAACAGGTACTATTGGGGATATTGGATGTACGAGCTTTTTTCCATCTAAAAACTTAGGTGCTTTTGGCGATGGTGGTGCTATTTTCACCAACAACGACGAATTGGCTGAAAAGCTTCGTATGATAGTTAACCATGGCATGAAAATACGTTACTATCACGATGAAATTGGAGTTAACAGTCGTTTGGATGCTATACAAGCTGCCATTTTGAACGTAAAACTTAAATATCTAGACCGTTACATTGAGTCAAGACAAAAAGCAGCAGAGTATTATGATAAAGCTTTTGGTAACCATCCTGCTTTGATCATTCCGTATCGTTCACCTTATTCAACTCATGTTTTTCATCAGTACACTCTCATTGCAAATGGTTTTAATCGAGATGATCTGATTAATTATCTTAAGGAAAAAAATATACCGGTCATGATTTATTATCCAGTACCTATGCATTTACAAAAGGCTTATAGGAGTGAGAGATACAAAGATGGGGACTTTCCTGTAAGCGAATGGCTTAGTAAAAATGTTTTCTCATTACCGATGCATACCGAACTTGATGACGAACAATTAGAATACATAAGCTATCATGTTTTAAAATTCGTTAATCAATTTTAATAAATAAATATCTTCTATGATGGAAGAAAAAGAATATTTTGCTCATCCTACGGCAGTTATTGATGAAGGTTGCAAAATTGGAAAAGGAACTAAAATATGGCATTTCTCACATATCATGACCGGGTGCGAAATAGGGGAAAACTGTAACATTGGACAAAATGTAGTCGTCTCGCCTGCCGTAAAATTGGGCAGAAATGTTAAAGTTCAGAATAACGTTTCAATTTACACAGGTGTAATTTGCGAAGACGATGTTTTTTTGGGTCCTAGTATGGTTTTTACCAACGTTTCTAACCCCCGAAGTGCTATCGTGCGACGTGATAAGTACGAACAAACAATCGTTAAAAGAGGTGCTACCATTGGTGCTAACGCCACCATAGTTTGCGGAGTGGTAATTGGAGAATACGCTTTTGTTGGGGCTGGAGCAGTCGTAACTAAGGATGTTCCACCTTATGCTCTGGTAGTAGGTAATCCAGCTCGCCAGATTGGGTGGATGAGTGAATATGGACATCGCTTATTTTTTGACGAAAATAACTTGGCAGTTTGCCCTGAAAGTAATCAAGTATATGAATTAAGAGATAATAAAGTCATTCGAATCAAATGAGTTACAATTTTGCTCTTATTGGTGCGGCAGGCTATATTGCTCCACGTCATATGAAAGCCATCAAAGAAACTGGCAATAAGTTGGTGGCAGTTCTCGATCCTTATGACGGTATTGGAATTATTGACTCTTATTTCCCTGAAGCCGATTATTTTTCCGAACCAGAAAGATTTGATAGGCATCTCTATAAACTTCGTAAAACTGAAAATAAGATACATTACGTCAGCATTTGCTCACCCAATTACCTTCATGATGCTCATATTCGACTCTCACTAAGAAACGAAGCACATGCTATCTGCGAGAAACCACTTGTTCTCAACCCATGGAATTTGGATGCACTCGCAGAATTGCAAGAAGAAACGGGTTATCATATCTATAACATATTACAACTTAGACTTCACCCAGCTATACAAGAACTCAAAAAACAAATCGATCAGTCTCAACAAGAAAAACATACCGTTGACCTCATCTACATAACAAGTCGAGGAAAATGGTACGCATGGTCGTGGAAAGGCGATGAAAAGAAAAGCGGTGGTATAGCTACAAACATTGGAATTCACTTTTTCGACATGCTTATCTGGATTTTTGGGAAAGTCAAACACCACGAAGTATATCTCTATGAATCGAGCAAAGCCGCAGGGTATATGGAATTAGAAAAAGCTCAAATAAATTGGTTTCTTAGTATTGACGCACAAGATCTTCCACCTAATTTATCTTGCAACAAAAGAACTTATAGATCTATCATCGTAGATGGCAAAGAAATCGAATTTTCCGAAGGTTTCACAGATCTACATACAGAAAGTTACCGAAACATTCTTGCAGGAAATGGCTTTGGTATTGAAGATGTAAGACCTTCTATTGAATTAACTTATCTTATTCGGAATAGTAAAGTCTCCTCCTCGGAAAAAAAATTTGTTCAATTTAGTAAAAACAAATTTATATGAACCAAACTTTTGAAAAATTGTTAGCAGGAAATGCAAAATTATCGGTGATTGGTTTGGGTTATGTAGGTTTACCCATAGCTCTTGAATTTGCTAAGTACATTCAAGTAATTGGTTTTGATATAAAAAAAGACCGTGTAGAAAAATTACGAAACCATATTGATCCTAATCGTGAAATACCCTCCTCCGACTTTGAAAACCGTAAAATCTATTTTACTTCAGAGGAAGATGACCTTAAAGAAGCTATCTTTCATATCGTTGCAGTTCCAACACCTATTGACCGCCATAATATGCCTGATTTGACCCCCTTACTTAAAGCAAGTGAAACTATAGGAAGAATCATTAAAAAGGGAGACACTGTTGTTTTTGAATCCACAGTTTACCCTGGAGCTACAGAAGAAGACTGCATACCTATTATCGAAAAAATCAGTGGTTTAAAATTCCCCGATGATTTCAACGTAGGTTATTCTCCTGAACGAATAAATCCAGGTGATAAAGAACATACGTTAACCAATACGGTTAAAGTTGTTTCCGGAAACAATTCCGAAGTGCTAGAACTCATTGCAAATGTTTATGGCCTTATTATCAAAGCAGGAATCCACAAAGCACCAAGTATCAAGGTAGCCGAAGCAGCGAAAATTATTGAAAATACTCAACGTGACATCAACATTGCATTGATGAATGAATTATCCATTCTTTTTAACCGTATGAATATCAATACATACGATGTACTAGAAGCTGCTGGAACCAAGTGGAATTTTCTTAAATTTTCTCCTGGATTGGTTGGAGGACATTGCATAGGTGTCGATCCTTATTATCTTGTTTACAAAGCACAAGAATATCGATATCACCCTCAAATCATTAAAGCTGGTCGTTTTGTCAATGACAGCATGGGTTTTTACGTCGCCAAACAAACAGTAAAAAAGCTCATTGCTGCCAATCGCAATGTGCTTCAAAGCCGCGTACTTGTCATGGGTGTAACTTTTAAAGAAAATGTAACCGACATTCGTAATACTCGCGTCGTCGACATCATAACTGAACTTCAATCTTATGGTATCCACGTCGATGCCATCGATCCTCTTGCAGATCCCGAAGAATTTAAACAAGAATACGGTCTTACCCTTGAACCCTATCCAAATGGAAAATATGAAGCTATCATTGTTGCCGTAATGCATGAACCTTATAAAAAACTTACAGAAGAAAAATTAGCCGAATGGCTTGTCGATGAAAAGGCAATCGTGATAGATGTGAAAGGTATTCTTCGTCATAAAATCAACAACTTCTCTTATTGGTCTCTATGAATAAAAATAAATCTACTATCCTCGTTACTGGAGGTTTGGGCTATATTGGTTCTCATACAGTGATTGAACTTATTCAACATGGGTTCGATGTAGTTATCCTTGACAACCTTTCCAATTCAAGTATCGAAGTATTAGACTTATTGTATGAAATAACAGGAAAAAACATCCCATTCTATAAACTCGATCTCAGCCAAGATGATTTAAGTATTTTACCTGAAAATATTGATGGAATTATTCATTTTGCTGCTTTTAAAAATGTGTTCGAGTCTGTAGAATACCCTCTACTTTATTATCAGAATAATGTAGACGCTATCTTTCGATTGTTGAATTGGATGCAAAGCAGAAACATAAAAAAATTTATATTTTCTTCATCGTGTACGGTATATGGAGAAGTAAAAGAATTACCCGTAAGAGAAGAGACGCCTTTTAACTTTCCACTTTCTCCTTATGCTCATACAAAACAAATAGGCGAAATAACCTTGCAGTATTTTATTCGTTCTTACCCTTCTCAGGTTATTTCTCTTCGCTATTTCAACCCTGCTGGTGCTCATCCATCAGGGAAAATTGGTGAAATTCATTATAAAGTTCCTCAAAACTTGTTTCCTTACATTACTCAAACTGCCTACGGAATTCGTCCTAAACTATACATATATGGCGGGGACTACCCTACACCAGATGGAACTCCCATACGTGACTACATTCATGTCATAGATGTAGCTCGAGCCCATGTATTAGCCTACGAATATCTAGACCAACTACCTCTCCCCTCTTATGAAGTTTTTAACATTGGAAGTGGTAAAGGATATTCAGTTTTACAAGTTGTTCAAGCTTTTGAAAAATCAACTGGGATCCGAGTACCGTATGAAATTACTCATCGAAGACCAGGTGATGCTGCTATGATTTATGCAGATACTAGTAAGGTTCAGAAAGTTCTTAACTTCAAACCCATTTATACGCTTGAAGATATGGCCTTTGACGCATGGAAATGGGAACAATATTTTAGAGAAAAAATAAAAAAAAATGAATAAATGCATTGTAATTACAGGTGGTGCTGGATTTATTGGTTCACATGTAGTAAGACACTTTGTTAAATCCTATCCCGACTGGACTATTGTCAATCTAGATGCTCTAACCTATGCAGGGAATTTAGAAAATTTGAAGGACATCGAGCATTATTCCAACTACCATTTTGAAAAAATAGATATTAGAAATTTTGAAGCTGTATTTCAGGTATTATCCAACTATCAGCCCACAGGTATTATTCATTTAGCAGCTGAATCTCATGTAGATCGAAGTATTCTAAATCCTATAGAGTTTGTTCAGACAAATGTGATTGGAACAGTTAACTTGCTAAATGCCGTTTTACATATCTGGAAAAATAATTTTGAAGGTAAAAAATTTTATCATATATCTACTGATGAAGTGTATGGTTCACTTGGTGAAACTGGCTATTTTACCGAAAAGACCCCGTATGATCCTCGCAGTCCCTATTCTGCATCCAAGGCCTCTTCAGATCATTTTGTAAGAGCTTATTTTCATACTTATGGATTACCTGTTATTATCAGTAATTGCAGCAACAATTATGGACCTTATCAATTTCCTGAAAAACTAATTCCTCTCATGATCAACAACATCATTCATAAAAAACCCTTGCCAGTCTATGGGAAAGGAGAAAATATTCGAGATTGGATTTATGTCGAAGACCACGTCGAAGCTATCGACTTAATCTTTTTTAAAGGTAAGATTGGTGAAACCTATAACATCGGAGGGAACAACGAATGGAAAAATATTGAGCTAGTTAAGCTATTATGCAAGTTAATGGATGAGAAATTAGGAAGGCAACCAGGAGAAAGCGAACAACTGATTACTTTCGTTAAAGACCGTGCAGGACATGACCTTCGATATGCTATTGATGCTAGCAAAATTAAACAAGAATTAGGCTGGTTCCCCAAAACTCCTTTTAACAAAGGTTTGCAGCTCACGATCGATTGGTATTTAGCAAATGAAGAATGGCTACACAACGTAACATCAGGAGAATATCAACTTTACTATCAAAAAATGTATGGACAACGTTAAGCTCAATTATTCTTTTCTTGTAACAGGAGGAGCTGGCTTTATAGGTTCCAATGTATGCGATTTTTTGCTTCATCATGGTGCAAAAAAAGTTGTCGTCGTAGACAATATTTCCACCGGTTCTTTGTATAATCTTCAGACTATCCTTGATGATTCTCGTCTGCAGTTCGTCCAAACTGATATCAACAATGTTCGAGAATATGAAAAATATCTTTATGACATTGAAATAGTTTTGCATTTTGCTGCTCTTGGTAGCGTTCCTCGATCAGTCGAAGATCCCTATGGAACTAATCAGTCCAACGTTTCCGGTACTGTTGCTCTTATGCAAGCTATTTCAAAGCTTTCTATTAAACCTTACGTTATTTTTTCTTCTTCTTCTTCAGTTTATGGCAACGATCCACATATTCCAAAACGCGAAGATCAACTTGGAACTCCCTTGTCACCATATGCCGTATCTAAACGCTCCACAGAACTCTATTTACAGGTATTTTCAAACCTTTATGAAATTGACATTACAGTTTTCAGGTTTTTCAACGTCTTTGGTAGAAGGCAAAATCCTAATGGACCCTATGCTGCGGTGATTCCACAGTTTATTCTAAAAATGATCCGCAATCTTCCCGTCACTATCTATGGCGATGGAAATCAAACTCGAGATTTTACATATATTGATAATATCTTGCATGCTATTGCTCTTGCCATAATTAAAAGACCACAAGGTTTTCACATCATGAACATCGCTGGTGGGAATTCTTACTCTGTTTTGGATATGTATTACGTGCTTTGTGATTATCTGAACTATAAAATCAAACCAGTGTTTGCTTCTCCACGCCCTGGCGATATTAGACATTCCCAGGCAGATCTTTCTATAGCTCAGTCTACTCTCCAATATATGCCTCAAGTTTCCTTTGAAAATGGACTTATCTTAACCGCCGACTGGTACAAAAATCACATGAATGAATATGTTATTTCATAACAAAAAAAAGATTTATCCTCCACCTTTTCAGATTGATTTTCACAATCATATTTTGCCAGACGTTGATGATGGTTCTCGCAGCCTCGAAGAAAGCATTTATCTTATCTCAAGCATGAGCGAACTTGGGTATCGAGCGATCGTTTTCTCTCCGCACATTTCTATACACAATCACTCCACGAAAAAAGAAAGCATTCTCTCTCTTTATCAACAAATAACATCCCAGCTCAAAGTAAAATTCCCACACATTCATTTTTTGCTCTGTGGAGAATATATGATGGATATAGATTTTCAAAAAACTTACGAAACTTCCTCATTGCTATCATTCGGGCTAAAACGTTATGTACTTATCGAATTTCCTCTCTATCATTATTCTGAGATTTTCCTACGTCACCTCCAAAATTTGATCTTTTCAGGTTACTCTCCTATCCTTGCTCATCCAGAAAGATACTGGTATATAGAGTCAGACGATTGGTTTTTAGAACTTCATCATGCTGGTGTGATGATGCAAATTAATTTTCTATCACTGATTGGATATTATGGTAAAGATTATCAAAAAAAAGCTGAAAAAATCATGCAAACCTTACCCTCTTTCTATCTCTGTTCGGATCTCCACCATAGTGAACAGATACCCCACATTGACTATTTTTTCAAAAATTATACGTTTTCAGAATCTATTATTCATAAAATTGAAAACCAGAAACTATACGAAGAAATTACGAGTGAACTTATTTCTCCCTAGTTTTTAGTAAACTCCACCAGTTCTCTTCTTCCCATGCGAGCTTTTGTATCCAACCATAAGGTAAAATTTTCCATTGATTTTCACCTTGTTCAAGATATATGAAAGGAAACTCCATGCGTTGTAACTTATTATAAAAACTTTTTACTTCTGGATAACTCTGATAAAGTAGTGGTAAATAAATCCAAGGACCAGCATAAAAGTGAAGCGTGCTATCCTCCTGGTAACTTGAAACCCATTGTAATGCAATGGGGACATCATAATGCTGCCAAGTCTGTGCTAACCAAAATGATTTATATTTTACCAGAATTCCCCTGATATTTTTTGTAGAACCTTTTTCAGATGGAAGTCCACTTATATCTGGTCTAGAAGAAGTTGCAAAATAAATCTTTCTAAGTAAAGGGTCAGCATATGTAGAAAGATTTCCACTTTTAAACCACGCGTCCATTTTATCAGGCCATGAATAGCCATCAGATGATCTGAAAACATCTAAATAAAATGATGTATCAATATAGAGATAAAAAGTTTTTGAATCAATAATTTCAGTCTGATCAATAAAAAAAACCGTGTTACTTTGATCGTACAACTGGACATAGGTTGTTCCATCCATGTGTGTTTTTTTTACTTCCCCTTGCGGAGAACCTTGTACGAATTGACCCTGAAACATGAGTATTCCATTAGGAAAATAGATGCTTCTTAATCCTTCATATAAACCTCTTTTAAAATGACTTATTGAATATTGTTGCCTGGTATTTTTGTAAAATTCAATGGCCTTACCTTCTTTGGTGCCATATCGAATTTTAATTTTTCCCTCTATTTTGGCCGAGAATTGTTCCTCTAAATCTTTTAAAAAAAAATATCTAATATGTCCTCTTCCCCACCACACAAAACTGCCAGGTGAGCCATACAGTTTTCTAAAAAAAACATATCCTCTCGGACTGAAATATAGAATTAATTTGCTATCATTGATTTTGTTTCTAAAAAACCAACGTCCTATTCGATGATGATTTGCAAGATTTCCTGAACTGATGAGCTTATTCTTATGATATCTCTTAAATTTACCATAAAATTTCCCATTCTCCATAAAGAAAATGATGGAGTCTTTTCCTTCTACGTACGTAAATAATCCCGTTGTTTTAGGTATGCTTTGTATGATGTCGAAACTTAATTCGCGTATAGGCTGAGAATAAGAATAAGATAAATAAAAAAATAAAGAAAGAAAAAGAAACCTCACAAAGTCAAATTTTTGTATTTATTCTGCAAATCTCTTTCAATTACATATTGAGCAATGTACAAAGCCCTCTTTTTACCTTCATCTTCGGTTATATCATACTCTACATTATTTTCAACATAATACAAACGATATAATTTATCAATAAGGTGCTGAATGCTATAACGGATTTTTTCATCGTAGGTGGCAAAATCAGCACGATTAAAATCAAATAGGGCCCGCCTGTAATTTTCATTTTTTGAAAAAGGTTCCAGTGTGTTTTTCTGAAGATTGAGCATGTAATTTTGATATAACTTATTGAAAAGTTCTGTTTCAAAGAGATTTTTATTTTGTAGTTTTATTTCCTGGGCCAGTGTTTTACTGACAAATTCTTTACGTACTTCATTTCTCATAGAAGAATATGAAGCTTCACGTCCGTAAAGAAAAATTTCGATACCATTCCACCAATCGTCAGAAATAATAATCTGCTCACCAGTGTAGGGAGACTGAAACTCTTCGCCCTGATCTAGCATTAGGGAAAAGAGATAATCGGCTATTTCATTCTTAATTTTCAGTTCATTTGGCTCAAACATGGCTTGACGTACTTCTTGTAAAATATTTATTTCATAGATCTTTATTAAGTCATCAATAAAAGATGGAGGTATAAGACTACGAGTTTTTTCAGGAAGAGATTGAAAAAACTCTTTAATCATATCCATAGTAATAAAAGGCTCATCCTCGTAGCGTTGAATAAGATCACTAAAAAGAACAAGTGATTGTCTGCCAGAAATTCCAGTTTTACCTTCTTTTTCAGCTTGATTCAAAATTTGCAATCGAACTTGACGAGTAAAATTTTTTTCATCTTCGTGCCTTAACCAACGAGGAATATTACCTCTATAAAGCTCCAGCCGTAGCAACAACAAATTTTTATCAATGAATTGAGTATAATAATCAACGCTTTTTAGCCATTTCCGCATTATCTCCATGTCGGTGGAAAGCCTCGTGCTGATGATAATTCTGGCAAAATTTTCTAATACTCGTGGTAAAAATTTCTTTTTGATATTCGTACCAAATTTGTTTTCAAAAATTTTTACTTCAGTTTGATAATCTAAAACATAAGAAACTTGCAAGGAAACAATTCTGTCCTGGAAAGAGGGAATATTTTCAAAATGTATCCGATCTTCTGGATTAATTATTCCAACAAACAAGCTCAAAATCCGTTCTTCTAGATTCTCAACTTTATGTACTCCATCGGAAATGATTCCATGCAAATTCAAAAAGCGATGAATGTTGTTTTCTTTGACATCCATTAAAACGTATATGCCATTGTTGGAAAACGCATAGTCAGAATATTTGAAAGATACTTCGTCGCTTTTAAACAAACGATTCAATGCTTCTTCGACGCGTGTGTTTCTAAAATAGTTTTCGATACTTTTATCTCCAGGATTCCAGATCACTATCCCTTTGCCAAGAGAACGATCAAATACCATTGGCCTAGCATAAATCATTGTAAAAACATCCATGGGATTTTCAAGATACATGACAAGTTGATCGAAAATGGTCCTGCAAATTGGACAGGGTTGTGCTTTCAGAAGCCACCTGTATGAAGCTTGACTCAAAAGTTCAACTAATTTTTGGCCGTTCCCAAGTAAAGATTCTAAAAATTCGATTCTTGTTTCCTGAGGTATGAAAAAAATAGGATTATCATTGTGGGGGCAAGCAAACACATATTCATCTTGAAAACGAAAACTTTTATGCTTTTCACCGTTTTCTAATACGGATAATTTAATTCTCCAAAGAGTAGTATAGATGGTTCCTTCTGGCCTTCGTGAATAATCCTGAAGCTTTTTCAGAAGGTTATTTAAAAAAGTAGACTTTCCACTTCCTGCAGGACCTTCGATCAAGTAAATTTGATTTCGATATCCTCCTGTTTGTAATCCTTCTATGAGTTTCATAAATCGATTAGCAAATAGTCTGTCAGCAAAAAATGGCTCATCTACATCTTTTTCTAGGAGATTCTGCATATCGTAATGTAAAAAGCCTACCGAATCAGGTGTTTCTGGATATTCATCCTTTCCTTCAGGAACAAACGTCCTGACCATGTCGTGAAAATACTGAAAGATATTCCTCAAATGAATTTGTGGAGCTTTGGCAACCTCACTTAGAAAATCATTGTAAGTTAAGCTAATTTGCAAATCTTTCTTCTCGTTGACGAAGTATTTTTTCAAAATAAGGTCTAGTTCTTTCCCAATTTTGAAACACTTATCTTCTCCTGAAAGATTATTTTCTTGAGTCATAGGAATGTCTTTTGAACTTTTCTATCCTTACACGAATATAAAACAGGGCGGTATGAATACGATATGCCTTCATCAGATTTTTGTTCGCGTGATTTATTAACAACGATTTCCGTGGTTTCTAACTGTACCTCGCTACCCCATAAATAATTGAGCCCAATAAGCACCTCAGGTATGAATTCTTGAATGAGTTGCTTTCCTTCGAATTGATGAACAAGGTAAAGTAAATTTTCATTGGTTTTTTCTGGATGTGGATAAATAACTGGGGGATGATAAAGATGTTCTATGAGCATGTTTTTATAATCTTCAGCATTACGACTTTTAATATAATACTCGATAACCCCAGCGTCTTCCCTGATTCTTTTACCCACAACAAATAAATTATGTTTATCCACAAATTCCTGAGTTACAAAAGTTTTTATAAACATATAGTCATTAAAATATTTTCTCACGTTAAAGATAGCATCTTTTCCTTTGCCAGTGTTCAGATTGAAACTTTCTCGTTCATGAGCAAATTTTAATTGCTGATACTGATATGAAAACTTTCCCTTTTCTGCACATTCTTCGACGTATTCAAAAAGCCTTAGGCCAATAGCATAAGGATTAAGTCCTACTCTTGATAGCGAAGTTACTTGTGCGTTGAGCTTTGCGTAGTCCACTTCATGTCCTTGTAGGTAAGGATCTTGTCTGAAGAGATGATCGTGCCAATAGCTTGCCCAACCTTCATTCATAATCTTAGTACGAATCTGAGGTGCAAAATAGAGGGCAGTATTGCGAATAATCATTAAAATAGTTTTCATCCACTGATTGTTTTCTTTTTTCAAGAAAGGACTATTTTCTGATATAAATTCTAGTAAATCTCTACTTTTTTGCTTGCTCACAAAATTTCTAAAATGCGTATCAAATTCTGGATATTTCTTCATTACCTCACCTGAAAAAAATGTTAAGCCTATATCCTGCTGGTTTTGCACAATAGCATTATATTGTTCGAGTTCTTTATGAATTTCGAATTCATTTAAACCTATTACATCAGGTAAGAAAACATTGAAATAGTATTCGACCTGATGGGGCAACGAACGTTTATTCAGATCCTCATCCATCAAAATACCATAATCATAAGCTCCCACAATATTATCAATGCTTCTTGCAAATTCTATAACATAATCCACCCAACGTCCATAACGAGATCGTAAACTATTGATGAGTCTTTTTTCGGCTAAAGCGACACCGACAAAATCATCATTCCAGGTATGTTTAAAATATTGATTGTTTTGAAAAAAATCAATGTGTGCTAGAACGTGGTAGAATATCATCACATTCATCCAGTCTGGATTGTTATCATTATAAAAAGATATAGCAGGTCTCGAGTTAATTACAGTCTCATACGGATTAATAGGGTATAATTTATACTTGGCATATTCTTTTAGAACCTCCACATCATGAACCCAATAATCATAAAGGGTAGGAATCATAATCTTCGGACTCAACTCCAACAAATCTTTGTTGGTCACAATGTACTCAAGTGTTTCAGGATAAAATGAAAGGCCAGCCTCACGAGCTTTCACTTTGCATCGTTCCATGATAGCTCTTGTTCTCTGATCAATCAAATACATGCTTTATATTTTTATTCACTTACTAATTTTTTAATACTTTCTATCAAACGATTTTCATCGGCAGTTTCTGATTGAAAAACATCCATTCGAATTTCTTTGGGTCTAGTTTTGAGGAACTGGGATCGATCTAGAGTCTTTTCTACTGTGGTAGGTTCTTCCCCTGTCCAAGAATTCTTTGCAATGGCAATCCCAACTCTGTTTGCTTTCGGCAATAGCCGACTTAATTCTTGAATAAGTTCCTTTCCATTGGTATCCCAATCATCACCGTCCGTTCCGTAGAAAACATATATATTGTAATCTTTCTCGAGACGTTCCTGCTCGATGATATCGTTGACAAGTTTAAAAGCAGGAGCAACACGAGTCCCGCCAGCTACTTGCAAATTAAAGTATTGATGGAAATTTTCTACCTCTTTGGCCTCAGTGTCATGTACGATAAATCGAGTAATAACATTTTTCTGATATTGATACATCAACCAACTAAAGATAAAAACATGCAACGTCACTATAGTTTCAGCTGGCTTCCCCTGCATAGACCCCGAATAATCTCGAACAAAGAAGACCACAGCTTGATTCTCAAAATCCTTTTCAGGGGAAAGAATTCGATAAACAAGATCGTCGGGACCAATCAACAGTGAAGAAGTATCTATGGGCTCTCCGGGAACTATCCTACCAAGCTGTAGGTTGGTTTCAACAATTCTACGCAAAGTAGCTTTTTTGTCCAATAATTGACCAAAACGTCTGTTTCGATCCGTTAAATCATATGTATATTGTGTGAGACTTCTTTTTTTTCCTTTGGGCTTAATGTTAGGAAGATGAAACTTTTCAGTAAGTATCTTTCCTAGCTCATAGGCGCTGGTACCCATTTCATGTTCTCCCCCATCGCCAAGCCCTGCACCCGTACCTTCTCCTTCCTGAGGTTGAAGTGGTTGTTGTCCTAATACTTCTCCCTCTTTGCCATCTCCTGAACCACCAGTGGTTTGTTCTTCGGTTATGCTGTCATCGTGATAAAATTTGGGTTCCGTTGTCGTAGGAACAATAATCACTTGGTCTTCTTTGCCTTTACCTCGCTTTATGAGCTTACCCAACCGAATTCGCCTGTGAAAACCATCTTTTTCTCTTTGCTTGTCTTGTTCTAGAAGTTCTTCTAAAGTTTTGACCATCATTCTTCGATCAAAACTTACACGTAAGCCCATCCATTTTGCATCGTGATGATCATGAAAAGACATTTCTTGTATGAAGTTATATAAGCAGTTGTTTTTTTTGTCTTTCATAATAGATATTTAATCTTTATCGCTCTGAGTGCAGAAATATTCGATGGTTTTCTCAGCACATGTTTTACAATAACCCAGTTTATTAATCATAGTTTCCATAATCCTATTATAAAGTCGGTTGTTTTCTTCGTTGTTTCTGTTGGACAAAGCTCCTACCAAGCTGCCCGCTCCTGCTATATCGCTTTCCAGTCGAACGTCAGTTACCGCTTTGACCAATTCGTTGTTGTCCATAAAATTGTAGTTAGGATCGGTAATCATTTTTTGTCCATAAATTTTAATGATGGTTGTCCTAAAGCTTTGTTTCTGCTCCTGTGTCTGTAAACCAAGCCGCTTTTCTACGCTATTAATAAAAGATTCATCAATTTTGATAGATACGAGTTGTTTAGTTTGTGGATCTTGATATGTCCATATTTTATTAGGACCAAGATTTTTTGCTTCCAGGCCAACAATCATGTTTACATAGTTCATTACGTCTTTTTCTATAGCTTTGGGTTCGTTCATGTATGCATTAAACATAGATGTCATTATTTGCTTACGATAAAGTTTTTTGGCAAGTTTGATATCATTGAGAAACTTCTGACGATCTTGTTGGTCTTGAACGTAATCGATGACGACCTTTTCCAGTGCTTTGAAAACGTCGTAAGCAAACATACATTCACCTTCTTGTGTTTCGCTTTGTTCGAGTAAAATTTGAATGGCCCGCCCCAGGTTACGATGCCCTAAACCCTTTTGTCCCCATCGCTTAGAAATGTCGGGATCTGTATTAAGTTCATTAATAACCTCAGCAAGGGTTCGGATACTTTTCTCTCCTGCCACTTCTCCTGCTGCTAGCTTCATCATTTCAATTTGAGTTAGTTTTTCATGAATAGGTATTCGGGTTAAAATTACAGCTGTTGAGAGTGCCTCGACAAGATTAGGATCTATATGCAATTGCTTGCCAAGCAGGGTGGTTTTTTCAATACTTCCGAGAGCATATTGAGTTAATTCTCGCTGCAAATGCAAGTTGGTGTTATGGGTCATATAAGTCAGACGACATCTGTCAATGATAGGAGCTTGTTCCTTTTCTTCTTGAAAACGAGCAAACTCAGCAATATTAGATGTCGCAATGATAAGAGTATCAAGCGGCCACTTATACCCTTCAATCTCAATGGTTCTATTTTGAATAACACCTAAATACACTTGAACAAGGTCACGTTTATTTTTAAAGATTTCATCAGCAAAATGAATTCCACCGCCGGCTACCCGAGCCAGCGCCCCTCTACGCAAATCGAATCGATAAGGATTATCCGCATCAGCCAGGTGTAATAATCTCGCAATACTTTCATCCCCAAGCAAATCAACAGAAGAACTTGTAATTTTATCCTTGGCAGCATATTTTCCTGTCAACACACCACGGCTTTCGCTCACTTCCACCGGAACTACTTCGATGTGTTTCAATGTCTCTTCTACACTACCATAGTAGTTGAGCATTTGCTTATATATGTAGTAACTACATGAACCAAGTGGTCGATAATTTTTATAGACAGTCTCAATTTCTTTGCTAGTAAAGCCTTGTTTTTCAAGAAATGCTATGTTTTCTTCTTTTGTATCGTAGAGATTGAGTGCTAGTATCATCGGATCCTCGTAGGTTTGACTTTCGATTTCTTCTATTTTCCCATATCGCCCAAGGACACCTAAATCTTTAAATTTGAAAGTATATCGTCGATTTTCAGGTTTTGAGATAAATGCCCTATATTTTGCACTGAGAAAATCGACAAAAAAAGTTTTACCATTTCCTGGTTCACCAATGAGTACAAAAGCCATTTCTGCTGAGCTACCACCATCAGCTGCATCTTTGACAAAAGAAACAAGAGAATTAATTTCCTCATACATTCCAACGATGTGTTTTTTCCCCTCGCGAAACAAAGTAAAATCATACATCATGCGTCCGTTGACCATCACTTTACGCACCCTATCTTCACCATCTAGGATCATTCTGCTAACCGACTGAAAAACGTTTTCAAATCGACGTTTTTTATCTTTGACTAGCTTTACATGTTCTTCTAATGAACATTTAGATAATTGTACTGTTTTGCTCATAAAAAATTTTTATTAATTTTTTATACAAACTTAAGATAAATATTGTTTCATTCCATTAGAGTTTAATGAATACCAAGAATTGGTTGATGAACTTTAATAAAATCTCACTAGATCACAAAAAATTACAAAAACTTCTTTCCGATAAAAACGAAAAACTTTTTTAGAATTAAACAAGCTTACGAAAAAACTCGAGGATAGAAAATAAGTAGAATCTCGTAAACCACGTAAAATAATTCGCCTCATTGGCTATTCCAGTGATTTTATTAGTAGAGACTTCTTACACTTACCATGCAATTTTTTTCAAACAAAATAAACTGAAACAAGCATTTTTTAAATGTAGCTGTTGACAATCATTTGAATGATATGTCAAAAGTTATAAATATCGACGTTGTGAAGAATAAATTTCAATAACTCTATGTTAAAAAATATCACGCAAAACATTCAAATGTGTATCTATAAAAAATTTGACGTAAACCTATTTGCATGGAATGGATTAGAAAAACCTAATATTTTCTCTACAACTTTATCGAAATATACAAACAAAAAAGAATAAAAACATTGAAAAAATTTTTTGCAAGAACATACTTTTTGAATCGATCATATGTTAACATTTTTCTTTTCATTTTAATATACAAAAAGGGATAAAAGACAATAAGTGGAAGAAAAAAATACATTTGTTCTAAATTTGCAACATAAATTCTTGAGAAATAATTCAAAATTGCTAGCATATGTAAGAAAATCACATTATGCGAGGCTAAAGTTAATAGGTTATAGTAAGATGAAACTTTTCATAAACAAAAAAGTATCATTCAAACGTAAACTTTTTTTTATAGTCCTATTATTTATATTTTTAAGTTTTATTTATTTTAAATAGAAAAATATTAATTTTACCACATGAAACTCAAAATTCTTTTCCTTTTGATATTGACACATGGAGGCTGTTATGCATTCAATTTAAATCTTGACACCATTGATAGCTTATTGAATGTTTACACTCCCAAAAGCAAAGATAAGTATCATTTTATGTTACTCAAAGGAAAAGAAATGAAATATGTAAACCCTTTGGGTTCTCTGACCTGTTTTCAAAACATCATTAGACAAAGTTCTGTAGAAGACAAATTTATCAAAGGTTTAGCATGGGAAGAGATAGGTAATATATTTTTTTATCTTGGATTTACTGATTCTGCCTTCAAAGCATACAAAAAATCGTTTGCATACTACTTGGCGGAAAATTGTTACCCGTGTTTTGCTAGTTTAGCACTTGAAGTTGCAAAATATAAAAAAAGATTAGCTGATTATCCTTCTGCTTTGCAATTTTGTCTTATCGCTATACAAATTGCTCAGCAAACAAACCAAATCAAAATTATTGGCAAATCATATGTTTTAATCGGGTCAATCTACTTAATGCAACAAAAATATCAAGAAGCTCTTAAATTTATGCAAAAGGCTATCAGCATTTTCAATAAAGACGAATTTATTAAAGAAAAAATAATGACATACATTAACATAGCTGGAGTCTACAGAACTACTGGTAGAATTGATGATGCTTTTCAAACTCTTCAAAAATCTTACGAAATTGCTTCGAAAAATAATTTTAAACGTGAAATGGCTGTTATACTGAATAATTTGGCTGACATTCATCTCGAACTTGGAAAATATGACGAAGCAATTAGACTTCTTTCAACGGCCTTTAATTTCGAAGAACACGATGCTGAAAATTCTTGCATTTTTCACATGAATCTGGGGATAGCTTATATGAAAAAAAATCAGCTTTATGAATCTGAAAAACATCTGCTTAAATCACTAGAAATACTCTTCCATCTTAAAAATTTAAACCTACTTGCAAAAACCTACGCTTTGCTTTCTGATCTTTATGTTCTAAAACATGACTATCAAAAAGCATATCAATATAAAAATCAGCAAAAAAAATTGGAAGACAGTCTTTGTTTTGAGCAAAACGCACAAATGTTAAAAGCAACCGAAGAAAAATTCAAGATCAAAGAACTTGAAAATGAAAACAAGTTACTTCGCCAACAGCAATTAATAGATCAAATGAAAAGTTCATCACAAGAGAAGAACTTTATAATGCTGGTAGTGCTTTTGTTTCTAGCTTTACTGGCTTTAGGTTTTCTAATTTTCTTAAATCGCATGCAAAAAAAACACGAGCTGACACTAAACAAATATAATAAAGAACTACTCGAAAAAAATGCTTTGCTTGCAAAACAAAAACTGGACATTGCTGAATCGATATTAGTAAGAGACAAATTGTTTAGCATCATATCCCATGACCTTAGAAATCCGATGGCAAGCCTTATTAGTTTTGCAAGAATTATTCGAAGAGATTATCAAAAACTGACTCCAAAAGAATTAGAAGTCCTTGTCTCGGAAATGGAAAAAGTGGTCAACAAAATGTCAGACTTGCTTGAAAATCTCCTCTTATGGTATCGGACTCAAGGTGATAAATGGATATCTCAACCTACAGTTATTCATCTTCAAAACATTATTCAAAAAGTTATTGAATACTACGAAAAATCCTTTCAATTGAAAAACATCTCAGTCGATATCACTTTAGATAAAGAACCGACTATCGTATATGCTGATGAAAAAATGCTCGAAACTATTCTGAGAAATCTTGTTTCAAATGCCATTAAGTATACACCCGAAAACGGAAAAGTTTTTATCTCATCCACAAAACATGAAAATGAATACATTATTCAAATTCAGGATACAGGTATAGGTATGGATCAAGATAAAATTTCTGAAATCATGTCTAATCAACCCATCGAAAGCACACCTGGAACAGCAGGCGAGAAAGGATCAGGCTTAGGACTCTATATTGTCAAAGAATTGATTGATAAAAACAAAGGACGTTTCTGGATTGAATCGACACTCGGTAAGGGAACATCTTTCTATTTTACACTTCCTGCCTTTGAAGACAAAGCATGATAATATAAAGCATATGATCCAATGAAAGCAAAAGTTATGTATAAATCGGGTAAATCTGCCAAAAATGTAAGAAAAAAGTCTTTGTTCCATAAAAAGTAAGGAATTATAAGTAACATAACCTGAGCACTGGTATACAACCAAAAACCACGCCTTCTAAATAGAAAAATTTCAAAAGCACCCCACAATGAAATTGCATAGAGAAAAAGCTTGATGTAGGGATATGACCAATGAGCTTCTAAAGTTACCAATTTAATGTTAGCGTAACCAGGGATTTTTGAAATCCAATCTAAACCTGATGGATAAAGAATCGATATGAGAGAAATAACAATTCCCGTTGCACCTCCAAGTATAGAAAGCGAAGAAAGAAAACGAATGACTAAGCGGTCAATCTTTTTCACTATGGAAGTACTATTTTTACATCATCTACTTGCCAAGCAGAAAATTCTCCTGAATTACCACTCTTACTCATATATTTAAAAGCTATTCTAACTGTATTTCCTGCAAAAGACGAAAGATTTATGTCTCCGCTGGATGTCCACGTTTGACTGTCCTGAGCAGGAAGCGTTACCTGTAATTCAGTCCAAGTCGTTGTTAAGGGGTTACCTGTATAGTTTGTTGTTATAAGTACCGTAAAAGGTTTTGTCGTAAAATTATCCACATACCTTGTCCAGCTCATAAACTTAAGAATGGGTTGAGTTCCTGAGGGAATGGTAATAGCCGGTGAAATAAGATAATCTTGACATGCAGTATCACTTCCTGATCCGTTGATGGTCATACAATTATATGCAGAATTGTAATACCAATCTTTATTTCCCGAAACATTGTAGATAATCCAATTGGTAGGAGTTGTGTAAAATTGTTCATTTAATAGGTAATTCTGTGGTGGATTAGGGTTGCTCCAATTGACAAGATCGTTTAAATCACGCAGGTACAATTGATATGTTCCGTTGTAAATACTGAGTATTCCACGAATGCTTCCGGTTCCCTCCGGAATAGGTGTTGATGCAAAATTTGCATAATTGCTTGTACGAACAATGAGAGTTTGACCATTTTTATCTTTGATAGTTCGGTTGGTAGTTGTTGTTGGTTCAGCAAAAGGTAGACCAGGAGTTGTAAATGAAACACTGTCAATCTGTATTAACATACTGAGGTATGTTGAACTAAGAGACGGAATATCCAGCACAATAGGTTGTGGAGGATTTCCTGGAAAACTATCTTTAAAAATATGATCATTTATCATCACTTCAGGAATCTGGCCAATTCCGTTGTTGTAGATATAACCAAGCTGAATGAGGCCACCATAAGTACCTAAGTATAAATCTTTGCATTTAATGAAAATTCTTTGACCTACTCGAAACATGGTATAAAGACTTGTTTTGTTAATTTTTACCTCTATTCCCCCTGTCTCGTCTTGAATGACTAGTGTTTTATAAAAATTGCCACTTTCATCATTGGCAACCACTATGCCCTTAATAATGATACTGTCGGGTAATTTAATCAAGGAACCCTGATAGAGCGTTTTTAGTTGAGCAATAGTCATGTTTGCAGGAAAATCCACCTCAGGCATGTAGGGTTCTGGTTTATCAAAGTCATCATGAATGCAGGCTGTTAAAAAACAACACAATAAAAATGGTAAAAAAACTCGTTTATTCATGGTGTTAATTTTTTATTTACAACGAAAAAGTGAATTGAATGAAATAATTTCTGCCCCACCCATAATAATATTTGGGTGGAAATTTAGATATGTTCTTATTTTCAAAATCAAACCGATATTGTTCAAAACCAGATGTTTTAAACTTTTTATTAAGTAAATTGTTGATCATAAGATTAAATCCAACTTGTCTTCCTTTTATTCGCCAGTTTTTTCCAGCCGAAAAGTCGAGGTAATATAGATCGTTCATTTTAACTTGTTGTGTAATAGCATCGATGAGTTCCTGTTGGGAAGGAGTAAGACCATCTAGTGCAGATTGCATACGTCGTTCCGGATTAAAATCCATGTACATGTTTGTTGCATAATGAGCAGTAATTGTAACTATCCAATTGCTCGGAGAAGTATATTTTATCCCCCCTGAAGCTATAATTTGAGGTATGTTAGGAACGTAAAAATATTTGATAAATACCAATCCAAATGTATCAGGTTTTGATTGATTTTCAACATTGATATGAGCTGTTGGGCGAGAAATAAATCGATAATTGCCAACATTAGCTGCTGCCTGCAAAGCAAATCCGGGTATGATATTGATTTCTACACCCGATTCTAATCCTTGAAAAACTTTGTCAATACCCCACATCACCACATTAACATAAGTCTGCAGCTGATCATGATAAAAAGAAATGAGATCGGTTTGATCAAGAATAAAAGTTTGATAAGTACCGAATCGAGCATTCCATTTTAAACCTTTGTAAAAATACGTTGCATCGCCAGAAAAAATCTTAACATTCTTTAAAACTGAAACCCACTCATTACTAAGATTGGGTGTAATAAAGACTTGATTGGTTTTAGGTGGAAGATATAATCCCCCTGCATTAAACTGTAGATAATGTCTTCCTGTAATCTTATATGTAACACCTCCTTTAATGGCACCCATAGGGAAATACTTCACTTCTGATTTTCCCTGAGAATTATCTGGAAATCTACCATTTTTCATAAGACCATATCTATATGCCTGAGTAAAACCAACCTGGGCTCCAGCATATAAGTCAACTTTAGGAAAATAGAAACGATTAAGTCCATATGCGTTGAGAGTATTAGTATGGAGATAATAATTGTAACCAAAAATGTCGTTTTCCTTAACCTTACGGTTTGGGTAATTAAGGTCATTCTGTAAAAGTAATGTATTGCCCGGAAAATCACGTTCGGCAAACTGATCAATATCTAACCAATATTGAGCTCCCAGCAAATCATCAACAACCTTAAAATAATGTGTTCGTTGCAAAATTCCTTCAATACCTGCATTAAATAAAGCATGTTCTGAAAAAATTGAATGAAGGTAAGATCGTAACACAAAACGTTGCTCATCTTTCCTAACTTCTTCGAGTATGTAATGAGCTCTTCCATCTTCAGCAATGTTAGAAAGGTAATTAATTTGATAAAGTTGATTCCAGTTGATTTGTCTCCTTTCGAGTTCGTTCCGCCAAACATTTTCTACCATATTGGCAATAGTTGTATCGGTCTGATAGCTTGGCAAATAGCGGTAATAATCAGGACGTGGATCAGGAGCGTTGTACCAGTTCAAGCGAGTTGTTCCAAAACGACCAGCATTGAAACTCAAAACTGAATAAATTTTGTTTTTTTCATTGACTTTCCATGTATGATTAAGCATCAAGTACGGTATGTGAATATTTCTAACACGTGCATTTCTGATTTTTCCTTCTTGAAAACCCCAATTGGGGTTATAAAAAATATCATCAGCAAGATTAAAAGCTTCATCCGTAGCTGGAGCTTGTAATCCACGCCGATAAGGAGAACCAAAAAACGTAAATGCTAGTTGATGGGATGAGGTTATTTTTTTTTCAACTGATAAAAAATATGCATATGCATCCATCCATGTACCGGGAATATATCCTTCTTCAGCCCATCTTTTGGAAAATGATAAAGCATAAGCCCATCCACTATTGGTTAAACCAGAAGAATAAGTAAACATAATACGATTATTATAAGTTCGATTAGAACGAGCTAAAGAAAGATGGATCTGTTTAGGTATTTGAGCCGCTGTTGAAAAATAATTGACCAAGCCTCCAATGTTACCCAAAGAATAAGCAGCTGGAATGATTCCTTCACTGAATTCGTTAAAACGCACAACACGATTCAGACCAGAAAATTCAGTATAACCCACCATTCCACTTTCATAGTCGTGCATGGGAACACCATTGATGTAAACTTCACTTAATCCTTGATCGTAACCACGATATTTGTATTTTAAATTAGTCCAAGCAAAAGATGAAAACTGCAAGAAAACATCCTTGCTGGCAGAAAGAATTCCGGCTACTGGTTGTATATACTTGTCATTTTCCAAGTCCATTTCTAATAATGAAGGCACTTGATCATCAGTCTCGTCCTGTACTTTTCGGTCCATTTGATATTGTAAAACGACATCTTCTTTGATAGTAAGGAAAAAACTAAGAGATTGAAAGCCTTCAGCATAAATCTGAACCGGGTAAACTCCTGGTGTTAACTCAAAGGAGAAAAAACCGGTTGAGTCTGTCATTATCTCATTGTCAAAAATTTTTATTTGTGCACCTTTTATGGGTTTATTTGTCAGTTTATCCATCACATAACCTTGAAAAGAGAGATTCTGAGCGAAACCTATGCTCCAGCAGAATAATAAAATCCACCATAACCTTTCTTTCTTCATTTTTTTTGACAAATATCTAAAAAAACTTTAAACACGTGATTGAGCGAAAGTTAAATTTCCATGTTATCGATTAAGCGAACATTATCTATCCAGGCAGCCACCAAAGCTATGAGAGGCTCTTTTTTCTGATCCTTAACCGGTTTTAAGTTTTCAGCATTAACTATGGTAAAGTATTCCAATTTAAAATGAGAATTTGAGGTTATTTTATCTACACAAATTTCAATAACTTGTTCAATATTTTTTTTCTTAATCATTGCTTTTGCAAGTAAAAGTGTTTGATAAAGTAATACGGCTTCTTTTCTTGCTTCTGGTGATAATCTTACATTTCTGCTGCTCATAGCGAGTCCATCGTGTTCACGAATGATGGGCATAGGTTTAATTAAAACGTGAGGATATTCATTTTTGGCCAATTCGCGCACGATGAGATACTGTTGATAATCTTTCTTACCAAAATATGCAATGTTAGGGCTGATTATGTCGAACAAGCGAGCAACTACGGTAGCAACCCCATTAAAATGTCCCGGTCTGAATTCACCTTCCAACAGATCATCCAATCCAGGAAAACGATATTCCCTCGTAGGACTAACGGGATACATTTCTTCATAAGGTGGAATAAATACAACGTCACATTTTTCTTTTTCCAAAAGTTCTAAATCTCTTTTTTCATCCCGTGGATATTTTTCTAGATCTTCCTTGTTATTAAATTGGAGTGGATTGACGAAAATGCTACAGACAGTCAGATCAGCTTCTTTTTTCGACTGGCGAATAAGAGAGAGATGACCTTCATGGAGATAACCCATGGTGGGGACAAAACCTATTTTACTAGGAAAATGGTTATTTTGGAATTCTTCAAGAAAAAGCCGGTATGATGAAACCGTTCTAAAAACTCTCATTTTCAATGATTTTAATTTGCTTTTGTTTTTTATGTAAACTTTTTTTATTATCTTTGCAAAAGAAAACAAAAGTAATAAAATGGAAAAAGTAAGGGTATTATATGTAACGCAGGAAATGGTTCCTTACATGAGAGAAAGCCAAATGGCAATTATCTCACGATATCTTCCCCAAGGTACTCAAGAAAAAGGCAAAGAAATTCGAACCTTCATGCCACGATTCGGACTAATTAATGAAAGAAGACATCAATTACATGAAGTTATTCGTCTTTCTGGCATAAATATCATCATCAACGAAACCGACCATCCACTCATTATTAAAGTGGCAAGCATTCAACAGGCAAGAATGCAAGTGTACTTCATAGACAGTGAAGACTTTTTTAAGAGGAAATTTTACTTACATGATGAAAATAACAAGTTTTTTGTAGACAACGACGAAAGAGCCGTATTTTTTTCTAGAGGCACTCTTGAAACAGTCAAAAAGTTAGGATGGGCACCTGATATTGTCCACCTTCATGGATGGATGTCCTTGTTGGTTGCACCTTATTTGAAAGAAGTCTATGCAAAACATCCTCTTTTTTCTGAAACCAAGGTCATAATTTCTCTTTATGATGATCATTTTGAAGATCCTTTATCAGAAAATATTGCCAATACCATTGCATTCGATGATCTTACAATAAAAAAATTACCCCACCTTCAACAGAATCCTTCTTACATTTCCCTCGTAAAAGACACGTTAAATTATTGTGATGGTATTATTATTACCAGCTCAAATGTGCTTTCTGAAATTGTTGATTATGCACAGAACTTGAATGTCCCTGTTCTCACACATACCGATGAAGACAATTACATTGAAATTTATAATCAATTTTACGACAAAATATTTATCCCCGAAGCTATTTCATTCTAATATTGCTATTCTTATATTTTCTTACTTAAAGATAATGTTCGAAGCTAGTCTTTAATTTCTTTGAGCATCTCTAAAGTTAATTTCTCACCAAAAAGTTGTTTGTTTTTCTTTATTTTTTCAATACTCCAATCCCACCATCTAAGCTCAAGAAGCACATCAATAATTTCAGGGCTAAAACGATATTTGATAATTTGAGCTGGTACACCACCCACCACTGCATATGGTGGTATGTCTTTGACAACTGTAGAATTAGCTGCAATAACTGCCCCGTCGCCTATTTTCACCCCTGATAATATCTGTGCACCAGTGCCAATCCAAACATCATTACCAATTATGATGCTACCTTTTGAAATAACATCTTTTACTAAATCTTCTCCCCAAAAATTTCTATGAATATAATATATGGATATTTTAGAATGATCGTGAAAGTATTCCTGAATAGTGACATCTCTTGCAATCGAACAAAAATTGCCAATCATAATAGGATGAATACAACTTAAAACTTGTATGTTCGGTCCCCAAAGAGTTGTAAAACGACCTATCTTAACATGACCACTGAGAATTGATCTGTAAATTACAGAATATTCATCCACTGACACATAACCGTGTAATTCCGACGAAAATATTTTTGCTCTCCTATTAACTTCTGCACGATAATCAATAAAAGACAATCTTTGCAGAATTCTATGTTGGATATACTGATATAATTTATTACTTAATCGTTTATAAAATCGCATAGTCTTTGAACAAAACGTGTATAATTCACTTCAGCATTAAAATTATTCAAAAAAAATTTTTTTATTTCTGATTTTGAAAAAGGAAAGTAAAGAGCTTTTTTTACAGTGGAAACCATATCTTTAACATCATTTGACATGGGCAACAAAAAACCTGTTAATTCATTAATAACTATCTCAGGAATTCCCCCTACTGGTTTCGCAACAATGGGTACTCCAAAACTGATAGCCTCCATCATAGATACAGGTACACCTTCACTATCACTCAAAGACAAAAACAAATCTATTTCATACTGTTTGTAAAAATTTAAAAGATCCACGTTTGAGACTTTTCCCTTTAATTCGTATTGAACCTGTTTACCCAAATACTTGCAATTTGCTTCTACATCAGGACGAGATTCTCCGTCGCCAAAATGAATCCAATACACAGCTTCATCAAGTTCGCTTAATAAAAGAGGAATTAGATGAATATTTTTGAGCGGAACTAATCTTGCTACTGATACGATGAGCTTTTTATCTGTATATCGTTTTTTTTCTGAGACAGAATGATCGTTAACACCTAAGTAAGAAATTTCAATTTTATCATGAAATTTGGCTTTAACTTTCTTTTTTAAGTAAGTCGATCCAAGTGAACTAATAACAAACAACTTTGAAATCATTTTCATTTTCCATACACGGAAAGGTACACCTATATCACCCCACCTTTCATCATACAAATCGTAGTTATGAACCCTTGAAATAAATTTGAACCCTTTATTAAGTTTCTTTTTCATCATAGCGATAGCCAGTACTTTATTGCAAAACCAATAGTCGTAAAACACAGCATTGGTCTTAGCTTTAAAAAAATGAAGCATCTTATCTTTCATGTATAATTGTTGAGCCAAATAATCTAATAGCAACTTATAATTTTTTAATACTTTCACAAGACCCTTATCTTTAACCTCTGTGAATAGAATTTGAACGACCAAATCAATATTTTTAAAAATGAACAAAAATTTCTCGAACTTAGATAGTTCTTTCCACAAAAAAACATCAGAAACCTTTGCCTGGGGGGGTAAATCCCTCATGCCTTCTTTTCGCTGGGTTGGAAAAATCCATATTTCAGAAAAAAACCTAGCTAAATAAATAATTTCAATTTCTAAATATGGTTCACCCTCAATTCCGTACGGAAACTCGGAAGTAAACAAATATAAAATCGTATTATTCTTTTCCATTTTATTCATATATGCTTTTTTATCAAGAATACCATGGAATTGTACCGGGATAACGTTGAGTGTGAATTTCTTTGACCATTTCGAACAAAGAATTTTTGAGCAGTTCAATATGTATTTTTTTTAATGCAGAAATATAAATGGCTCTACATCGATATACATTTTCATATTCCAAGCATAATCGGTTCAAATACTCAATATCTAATTCAGGCAACGCGTCTATCTTATTAAAAACCATTAACATAGGCTTATCAATAGCACCAATATCTTCTAATGTAGTCTGAACAGTATGTATTTGTTCAGCGAAAGAAGGATGAGAGACATCAACCACGTGAAGCAGAATATCAGCATCGCGTACCTCATCCAAAGTTGATTTGAAAGATTCAACAAGTTGATGGGGTAATTTTCGGATAAATCCGACGGTATCGGATAATAAAAAAGCCAGCTGATTAAATGTTACTTTACGAACAGTCGTGTCGAGAGTTGCAAAAAGTTTGTTTTCGACAAAGACATTACTTTTCGACAACAAATTCATCAAGGTAGATTTGCCAACATTAGTATATCCTACCAATGATACACGGATAAGATGTTTTCTGTGTTTTCGTTGAGTTTGCTTCTGGCGGCCTATGAATTCCAATTCTTCCTTGAGTTTGGCTATTCGTTCTTTAATTCGACGACGGTCAGTTTCGATTTCTTGCTCACCAGGTCCGCGCAAGCCAATACCACCTCGTTGTCTTTCCAAGTGAGTCCACATTCGTGTTAATCTAGGCAGCATATACTGTAGCTGAGCAAGCTCAACCTGTGCTTTAGCATAAGCTGTACGAGCCCTCAAAGCAAAAATGTCTAAAATAAGATTTGTCCGATCAATTACGCGACAACGAAGCACTTTCTCGATTTCTCTAACTTGGGATGGAGTCAGATTATCATCAAAAATAGCAAGTTGAATCTGATTATCGTGAACGAAAGAGGCAATTTCTTCTAGTTTACCCTTACCAATAAAGGTTTGAGGATCTGGCTTAGGAAGTCGCTGGACGAAACGCGCGACCACCTCGGCCTGTGCTGTGTATGCTAAAAATTCCAATTCATCAAGATATTCTTTCGTTTTCTCTGCACTTTGCCCAAATAGTATTAACCCAACCAAAATAGTTCGTTCTCGAGCAACCATGATTACTTGTTCCCAAGAGAGAAAAGAACAAAAGCAGATGAAGCTATCAAAAGATTTAGCACAAAACTTATAGTCAAAGGAAAAGTAAAAGAAATGTAGCAATGATATAAAGCTATAATACCCAACCCAAGGGATGAAATCAAAGTCAAATCATGGGAACGAGAAAAACCTCCAATAAACAACGTTACGGACAAAGCTACAAAAAGAAAAGAAATCCAAAATGTGAATGTGTGAAATTCGAATTCTTTCAACTTATCCCAAAATAAAATATATGCTAATAGTAAAAAAGTTAATCTCATCATCCATGCAAATATGGGATATACATTTTTTGGAGGTTTCATGCTACCAATTTTTAAAGCCAATAATTTCCCTTACCTGCCGAATTGTGTTTCTGGCACTAATACGAGCTTTTTCTCTCCCCTCACGGATAACTTTTATGATATATTCTTTGTTCCCAGCAATACTTAAAATTTTTTCACGAATGGGTGTAATAAAATTTATCATATCAGCGGCAAGTTGTTTTTTCATTTCGCCATAACGGATAGTACAAGAAGCATGCTGTTCATAAAAATATTCAACAGTTTTCTTATCTGAAACTATCGACATAAGGGTGAATAAGTTAGCTACAGGAGGAGAAGGTGGTTGATTCATTTGAGTAGGACCCGTATCGGTAACTGCTCTCATAATTTTTTTCTCAATGGTTTTATCATCATCTGTAAGATATATGGCATTATGTTCGCCCTCACTTTTACCCATTTTTCCACTCCCATCAAGCCCAGGAACTTTGATTAATTCACCTTCAAAATTAAAAGCTACTGGTTCAGGGAAAAAATCAACCTCGTACATACGGTTAAAACGCTGAGCGAAATTACGAGTCATTTCAAGGTGCTGTTCTTGATCCTTCCCTACAGGAACTTTCTCTCCTTTATGAATTAAAATATCAGCAGCCATTAGGGTTGGGTATGTAAGTAATCCTGCATTCACATTATGAGGCTGCAAACGAGCCTTTTCTTTAAAAGTAGTTACCCGCATGAGTTCACCAAGATAGGCATTCATATTGAAAAACAAGTACAGTTCTAATGTTTCAGGTAAATCACTCTGTAAATATAAAATAGCTTTTTCTGGATCTAGCCCACATCCCAAAAATTCAGCTACGACATGCATAACATTGCCTGACAAATCATTTGGCTTGGGGTGGGTTGTCAGACTATGATAGTCAGCAACAAAAAAATAACAAGTATGTTCTTCCTGCAGACAAATAAAATTACGGATAGCTCCGAAATAATTTCCCAGATGTAATTTTCCTGTGGGACGAATTCCACTAACGACTATACTCATGGGGTATTATTTTGATGTTCATTACTTGATAGTCGCATATCTTTTACATTCAATTGAACAGTAACGTTACCATTCCATTCATTTTCTTCGATCGTGTAAACCATGTCAAATGAGTTACCCTTTTCCAACAAAGGAAAATAATCTCCTAGTTGAAAAGCAATGCCAGGGATTCCAAAATCCTTATAATGCCTCTGGGTTACCATAAGTTTAATGTGATTATTATTCAGCAACCTGGAATAACCATTGTCATAAACTTCTTCGGTTATAAAGACTGGGTTAGGATTTTCAGGTCCAAAAGGAGCAAAAAGTTTAAGAGTATTGTAAAATTTTTTGCTGATATCATTAAAGTCAAGATATGCATCTATTTCTATAACCGGGATAAGCATATCTTCACTTATACGCTCGTGTGCATAATTCTCAAAGACCTGACGAAATTCTTCAAAATTTTCTTGTTTAAGCGACAAACCTGCAGCATATGTGTGGCCACCCCAATGCTCAAGCAAATAACTGCTGTAATACAATGCATCATAAATATCAAATCCCTTAATGGAACGAGCACTTCCTGTAATCACGCCATTTTCAGAATTTCCCGAGAAAACAATGGTAGGTTTATAAAAATACTCCGTTAAACGACTAGCTACAATACCTAGAATTCCCTTGGGCCAGTTTTCACCTAGTACTATACAGGTTTTTTTATTCTGAAAAGAAGGATCTGACTCGATCATTTGAATGGCTTGTGCTGTTACCTGTGCATCTATGTTTTTTCTTTCAATATTGAAGTCGTTAATTACACGAGCATAGTTTTTTGCTTCACTCAAATTGGTACTAATTAGTAGATCCACGGAATTTTTACCAGTATGCATACGACCAGCTGCGTTCACTCTAGGACCAACAAAATAAACCAAATCTGAAATAGAAATATAACGTGTAAAAACATAATTTGTTGTCAAAAGAGTTTCAGGTTTTCTTTTAATGCCAGCTGTTTCCAATAAGGCTTCTATGGCAGCAGAAGGGTTTTCGTTAATTTTCTTCAGTCCATAATAAGCTAATACTCTGTTCTCTCCAGTAATAGGTACGATGTCTGAAGCGATACTTAAAACTACCAGATCCAATAAATCATAAAGATCTTTGAAGTTAAATCGATGATAATGAGCAATTGCCTGCAAAAACTTAAACCCTACTCCACATCCCGACAATTCTTTGTAGGGATAAGAACAACCTTTTTGTTTAGGATTGAGGATGGCTTCAGCATCAGGTAGTACATCACCTGGCAAATGGTGATCACAAATAATAAAATCGATATTTTTTTCACGTGCATATGCGACCTTATCAGCATCTTTTATCCCACAATCAAGGGCAATAATGAGGCGAATATCTTTCGAAATTGCATATTCTATTCCCTGGAATGAAACACCATAACCTTCTTTATACCGGTCAGGTATATAATAATCAACTTCTAAGTAAGGAAATTTGGAGGTTAAAAATTTATACATCATTGCTACGGCAGATGTACCATCCACATCATAATCGCCGTATAATAAAATTTTATCTCTATTCTTTAAAGCTTTGTTGAAACGATTTACGGCCTTGTTCATGTTAAGCATCAGAAAAGGATCATGAAGATGGTAAAGCTCAGGTCGGAAGAAGCGACGTGCTTCTTCAACCGTCGTTATACCTCGCTGTGCAAGAAGATTAGCCAGAGTTGTATGGATATGTAATTGGTTTTCCAGCAAACGAACAATCTCTTTATTACCCGGCTTTTTTAAAACCCATCTTCGCAATTGTGGCATTTAACTTATTTATTTGCAAAGTTAGTCAAAAGCTCATTATCTAAAAAGTTTCACCACATCATTGATGTTGGCATAAAGTAAAAGGAAAATGAGTATGATAAAACCAACATATTGAGCTATTTCAAGAACTTTATCCGAAGGCTTCCGACCTGTAATCATTTCAACAAGTAAAAATAAGACGTGCCCTCCATCTAGCGCCGGTATGGGTAAAATGTTAAGAATAGCTAAAGCTAAAGAAAGAAAGGCTGTTAATTGCCAAAAAGAAAACCAATCCCATTGCCCAGGAAAAATTTTACCAATCGTGATGAAACCACCAACATTTTCATATCCTTTGATTTCTTTACTAAAGATAAGTTTAAGTTGTTTCCAATAATTAGAAATTCCCTTGAAGGTCTTGGCAATACCAGCAGGTATTGCCTCAAAAAACGAATACTCTCTTTTTTCAAAACGATAAAATTTACTTAAATCTGTATCAACGATAATTCCAAGTTTTCCACTAGAATTGACAAAAGCAGGAATATGAAGAACCTCATTTTTTCGTAAAACTGTTAATATAACCGAATCTCCTGCATGCTTATGTAGTTCGTCTTTAAATTCATCATAAAACGAGATAAAGCGATGATTTACCCCAATAATTTTATCGTTAACCAGCAAACCTGAATTTTTGTTAGGAGAAGTATCTGGTATAGCGGCAACAAAGACTGGGAAACGAGGCATGAGCAAAGAAATTTTTTCAGCTTTGATGATATTTTTCAAAATATCTGGTGAAATAGGAAGTTTAATCGTATCGTTACCACGAATCACCGTAATACTTTGGGCTTTCTCAATCACCAGTGTCGGAATGATCTGGAAGAAATCTTCCACTTCTTTGTTTTCAATAAGATAAATTCTATCGCCGTTCTGCAAACCGGTTGACATTAGAAGGGAATCAACCATTACCCCGTTTTTCACCTCTCTATTGGGCAGGTATGATTCACCGTATATCCAAAGCATAAAAATGTAAATTAAAAAAGCAAGCATGACGTTCATCAAAACTCCAGCTATCATAATGATAAATCGTTGCCATGCTTTCTTGCTACGAAATTCATCAGGTTTTGGTGGTTGTTTCATCTGTTCTTTGTCCATCGACTCATCGATCATACCTGCTATTTTGACGTAGCCTCCAAGTGGAAGCCATCCAAGGCCATACTCAGTTTCACCCCTCCTAAATTTAAACAAAGAAAACCAGGGATTGAAAAAAATGTAAAATTTTTCAACTCTGGTTTTGAATAACCTTGCCGCAAGATAATGTCCTAATTCGTGAACCAATACCAAAATGGTTAAACTTAAAATAAGCTGAAGAATACGAATCGTTATCTCCATGTTCATATATTTTTTAACGTTTGACAATAAGCAATGGTAAGCCTGTGTAAATCTATGATTTCCTCAATGGAAGAAGTATTATGGTTTGACAATTTTTCCAAACATTTTTCTACCATGACTTGCATATCAAGAAATGCGATCTGATTTTGCAAAAATAAAGATACGGCGTAATCATTTGCTGCATTTAAGACACAACAAGCAGAAGGACCTGCTTTAAGTGCTTCATAGGCAAACTTTAAATGCTTAAAAACCTCGACATCTGGCTTGAAAAATTGCAATTCTGGAAAATCGACAACATTTTGATGTAGAAAAGAAGCATACAGGCGATTAGGATAAGTTAGAGCATACAAAATAGGAATCCGCATATCTGGAACGCTCATCTGGGCTTTCATCGATCCATCAACAAACTGAACCATGCTATGAATGATAGATTGAGGATGAATGATAACTTCTATTCGACTGGGATCAAGTCCGAAAAGCCAGTACGCTTCTATAACCTCAAAACCTTTGTTCATTAATGTAGCAGAGTCGATTGTAATTTTATCGCCCATCCTCCATGTCGGATGTGATAAAGCTTCATTTAAGGTAACATCGATCAATTCATTTCTTTTTTTACCCCAAAATGGACCACCAGAAGCTGTTATAAATATCTTTTCTACAAAATGTATCTTTTCACCGAGTAGACACTGCAGTATGGCTGAATGTTCGCTATCGATAGGAACAATAGTGGCACCAGTTTGCTTAGCAAGTTGCATGATGATATGCCCTCCAGATACCAACACTTCTTTGTTGGCAAGAGCTAACCTTTTACCGGATTTAACAACACTAACTGCCGGTTCTAAGCCATGAATTCCTACGTAAGCCAATACGACTACATCCAATGGTAATTCTTCAATTAACTGATATAGTTCATTCTCCGTATCGAGCACTTTGACCTCTTTTTGCTCAAGAGATTGCTTTAGAATTTGATTAGCTTTGGTATCATGCAAAAAAACCCATGAAGGTTTATACACACTTATTTGCTGAAGAAACAATTCCACATTTTGATTCGACGTCATTAAAACAACTTCAAAACCATCCGAAAATGAAGATATAACTTGTAAAGTTTGCCTTCCTATGGAACCCGTGCTTCCCAACAAAGCTAACTTCACTGGTTTCATATGGCAAAAAAGTGAGATGGATTCACAGGCATAAGATTATACCATAATTCAAAATGGAGATGAACACCTGTTGTGTTTTTACCAGTGTTTCCAATTACTGATATTGGTTCACCCCTCAAGACAGCATCACCTTTACGTTTCAACAATAATGAATTGTGCATATAAATTGATATCATGTTAGGTGTGTGTTGTAAGATAATAGTATTCCCTCCTTGAACTGTCCAATCAGCAAATATAACTACTCCATCATCCACAGCAACAGCAACACTACCTTCTTCAGCAGTTAAGTCAATTCCATAATGCCCTTTACTAACATCAAAATCATTTAACAAAATTCCATTAGCAAGAGGCTTTACAAGAAACACATTACGAATACCTCTTTGCTTTTCTGTTTGAACATTATATGAAGTACCCAATTCGTTCCTATATGAGATTAAGGTAGTTGCTAGAGAAGTATCTGTCATGCTCAATAGTCTAACAAATCTCATGAGAAATTGTTCTTGAACTTGCATAATTCTTTCTAAGCTATCAGCTTTTTGTGAAAGCCGAATAATTGTCGACTTTTCTTTGACGTCACCATAACCAGGAATATATTCTCTGAGAGGGGTAAAAGCTATAACAAAAGTGGTTAGAACAACCAACAAAAGTGAAACAAGTCCTACCACCACCACTACATTCCATCCAGAAAGTCGTAAAGAAAACATCTCCCCTAAGGTTTGGTCATCCATTATTACCAAGCGGTAAGGGTGTTTCCATAATTTTCGCCAAAAAGTCAAATTTAACCTTCGTCTCATATTAAACAATTATGCAAATATCTGTATTTTTAAAAAAAAAGACCGTCACTTTGGACGGCCTTCCTAAAAAGTCTGACAAAAAAATTAACGCACAATTGTTAATTCGTTAATTATATTCTTTGCATCTCCTAATTTTTCTATAACAAACAATACATAACGAATATCTACCGATATCGTACGCTGAACCTCAGGTTGATATTGAATATCGCTGCTCATTCCTTCCCAATTACCATCAAAAGCTAACCCAATCAATTCCCCATTGCCATTAAGTACAGGGCTACCTGAATTACCACCAGTGATGTCATTATTTGTTATAAAACAAACATATAAATTCCCATTCTCAGCATAAGAACCAAAATCTTTCTTAAGAAACAATTCCTTTAACTTAGAATCAACAATAAATTCCTCATTATCAGGATCTTCTTTCTGCAATATCCCTTCGTAAGTTGTACGATAGTCATATTTTACAGCATCATATGGATAATAATCTTGCACTGTCCCGTAAGTCATACGAAGACTACTATTAGCATCTGGATAAAACTTCTTGTTGGGATTCATTTCACGCAAACCTCTAATGAACAAGCGACTCGCTTCTTTGATTTTGTTTTCAGAATCTGAATATTTTCCATAAATGAATCTTATATTTTCAATAAAGGAAATTGTAATCGCAAACCCAGGATCTTTCGATATAACTTTATACGAAGGGTTCTTCAAAAAATTCATGCATTTTTCCTGATTGACAAATATACTTGTAGAATAAACATAATCTGCCCATTTTTGAACATCACCTTTAAATTTCTTGCTGTATAACTGATCCTTAATTACAGATGCTTGCAGAGAATCAGGAACATCTTTTATATACATTTTCATCATCTCTACAAAGATCTCCTTGTCAAGTGCTGGATTATAGTTCTTGAAGTAATCTTCAGCCTTCTTGATGGCTTCATCAGCCGCACTCTTGATAGCATCAGCAAACTTATTTTTCTCGTTTTTAGTTGCTTTGCTTTGTTGCTCGAGTAAATTATTTAATTGAAAAGCCATAAGAAAAGAATTATATATAAATTCAGGTCCTTGAAAAATTCCATCATTCAAATACCAAAAAGCGATGGTATAGCTCTTTAAGTTTTTATACCCTTCCTCAAAATCCTTCATAACATTTCCGTATACTTTCTGCCTTTCTAGGGAAGCATATACCCAGTTGAGAAATTCATTTTCCAGCTTTCTCCTCTCTTCCATTACATTCCAGCGTTTAAGCCCTTTCGATTGCCCTATGAAATATTTCCAATAATTAGCAGTTTGAGCATATTTAGAAGCATATTGTAATTTAGTCTTTGGATCAGCATCCATGTATTTTTTCATGATGGCTAACTTTTTATCACGAATCTTGACAATAGTAGGATTGTCTTGATCCAGTGCTAATTTGATCCCATAGGATGTAAGATATCTTTGTGTTTGACCCGGAAATCCAAATATCATGGTGAAATCATTCTTATGAACACCCTTGATGCTAACGGGGAGATAATATTTTGGCTTTAAAGGAACATTGTTTTTGCTATATTCTGCAGGTGAACCATCTGGGGCAGCATAAACCCTAAAAATAGAAAAATCGCCCGTATGTCGAGGCCACATCCAATTATCGGTATCTCCCCCAAATTTTCCAATATTACTCGGAGGGGTACCAACAAGACGAACATCTTTGTACGTATGATAAACAAATAAATAATATTCATTCCCTTCAAACATTTCCTTCACCACAACGTCATATTTCCCCTTCTCCGAAGCATCTTTTTCAATTTTCTTAATGTTTTTATTAACAATGGCACCCCTTTCCGCACTAGACATACCTTCCGTTACACCTTTTAAAACTTGATCGGTCACATTCTCCATCCTAACAAAAAAGGAAATTGTCATGTCTTTGATGGGAATTTCTTCCTCCAACGATTTTGCCCAAAACCCGTTAGTTAGATAATCATGTTCGAGTGTACTTACCGATTGAATGGCATCATACCCACAGTGATGATTGGTAAAAATAAGCCCCTGTGGCGAGACAACCACACCAGTACAAAAAAAGTTAGTTCCACCAGTCTGAGAGTTACCAAGTCCTACAATAGCATCTTTGATACTGGGCTTATCAATACTATAAATTTGCTCTGGAGTAAGATTGAGACCCAGTTTTTTCATGTCTTGGTAGTTCATCTCAGCAATATACATCAAAAGCCACATCCCTTCATCAGGCGGCACATAACTCCAAGCAAAAACGTAAGTAAATAACCATGCTACTAAAATCTTTTTCATATGAGTTAGTTTTCGGGCAAATTTAAAGAATACATTTTGACACCACAAAATATTTTTTTTAATATCAAAATCTCCCACATCAAAAAAATCTTAGGCTAAAAAAAAGAGCTACCCGCCATGGAGTAGCTCATAAAGAACTCCTAAACTAAAAAAAAATTATTTCTTCTTACACTTCTTTACCTCTTCGGTGAAATAATTATATGCTTCAAACAAACCTGTATACTTGGAAGACAAATCTGATTCCAATGAAATGCAATTCAGTTCTTTGGTCAAATATTCTGTGGAAGATTTATCTTTAATTTTTTCTAGCTCTTCGTAGCATTTGCAAACAGATTCAATATCTTCCTTTTTGACTATATTTTGAGCGTATTTCTTTTTAGCATCTTCTATTTTCTCATCTAATTCACCTAATTTCTTAGTTCCAGAACATTTTAAATATGCATTTTCAAAAGCCTTTTCTTTACTTTTACTTTTAACATCTTTGTATTTCTCATTTATTTGAGTAGCTATATCAAGTACCTTCTTTTCTTGAGCTTTTACGGAGTCAATGGGTGCATTTTTTTCCAACAATTCTAATAATTTTTTCTGGGCTTCACACAAGGTGATAGCATCCTTTTTTACTTCTTTGTTGCATGCCACCACTGCAACTGCAGCAATAACTAAAAAAACAATTTTTTTCATACAATTTATTTTTAGATACGCAAAATTAAAAAAAAAATAAATATGCAATAAATATTTTTAATTTTTATAAATTAACTTTGAAAAAAACTTTCTAGACTAACTCTTGGTATCAATTCAATGAACGTAGAAACGCATTTATAAATAAAGTAAATCTGGCTATTCAGAAACAACATTTTAAATGAAATTTTACAGTCAACGAATGACTTAACATGCTTTTTGACGTAGGAAGTTTTTTTCGAAATTAGAGCTTTGGTCGAATCTAGCGAAATCCAATTTACTTTAAAAACAAGCAAAACCTATTTTGGAGATGGTATCGTATCGGGATGAGTTTCATTCATAGCCGTAGTGCTTTTGCATTCTCCCAAAGTTTTACAGTCCGGCTGGCTTACTAGGTGAATCCCATTGAATCAAAGTAGCACGCATTCAAGAAATACCTCTATAACTTGGAGCTCCTCTTATCGGACTTATCAACTCCTTGTGGAGCAACCGTACAGAAAATTATCCCATGCCTAGCCGCCTATACTCGTATTTTCCGGAATAACGAACACATTTCTGGTATAATCGCTCAAATCTCTCCGATCATAGAACCTGCAGCCGATGGAGCATTATATTTACCCGTCTTAACTGACTTCATTTTTATGATTGATAAAACCCGCTATCTGTTCCCAGCTGGACCTGACGTGATATATTAAAAATATCTCTATGAAAGAATTCGAGGCACGTGTAAACAAATAAAAAGAGGTGTAACTCATTTGTTATACAATGATGAAAAGCATGCTTTACTCGTGTGAGAAAACCACTAATTTATAAAACAACTTCGAGCCACTTGCTATCACCTTAAATGTTGGTTTTTGAAAACAGACAAGCATTTTTTGAAAAATCATCACTGACGATCCTAAAAAAAGTTACAATAATAATTATTCATATCGTCGTAGATAGGATAGTTTCTTCAAAGTTTAAGCTAATTATGCCCCCTCATCAGATTCGTCCTTTTAAACAGTAACCTTATTGGTATCCTACTCAATCGGTCCAAAACATTAGCTGGCGTCCTCCACATTAAAGTATGTTATAAAGGTGTTCGTTTTGTAAGATTTTGGATGGATTTAAAATTCATCTTCAAGCTCTCAAAGATATATCCAACTTTCTACATGGTATTAATCAGGAATATGATGGCGTTATTCGTGATGGAGTTAAATTATCATTTGCTTTCTGTGAGGCTGCAATGCCTAAAATTGCTGGTATTCTCCTAAAATCATATGGAAGAGCCTACATAGTTGTGTATAGTAAAAACATTGGTGGCGACTTTATTTCACTTGACTTATAGCCGAAACAGCTGTAATGAGCCCAGAATGTAATAAAAAAGTTCGTAAAGGAACTTAAATCAACCGAAAATTCTAAAAAGCTACTCATAAAAAAAGCAAAATCGAAATCGATAATCCTTTTCAACTGGAAGCTCTCGGACGTTATTGTAAAGTAATTTCTCCATTTCAACATATTAACATCTCATTATAGCTTTTGAAATCCATCAGATCAAATAATTCAGTTTACTAAGGAAAACATGGAAATAGCCCGAGTAAGCATAACTAAATATATAATCCAAAGAATATTAATAATAGCATTTTGAGTAATTAGAATAATTAAACAATTGGGGCATGTTCCTGTGGCTTTCCGTAAGAACAAGGAGAAAGGTGTTTTGCACGCAGATCAAGATAATGAAACTATGGAATCTGAAAAAAGATTACATGATCCCATTACATTTCTAAACGCAGCTAAAATCATCAAATTAGCAAAAGATATCAAATCGACATAGTTCATCCTTTCCTTGTTTATGCTTCTGAATATTTTTCTCATTGCAATTGCATAGGAAATATCGATATCAAACGAGATCACACAATTTCTGGATATTAAACAAAAAATTACGTTCATATGCCAGCAAAGTACGTTTACAAAAAAGATGTTAGTCGTTTGTTTAACGCTTAACACAAGACGACAGAAAATTCAGAATTTACTTTTCTCAAAATTCTCATACCCTATCATCAATGATGAAATCGTGGAAATTACTTTGCTTGAATCTCGTCACGAGGGATTTTGTTTTTTATGGAATAATTAAAAATATTTTGATAAAATAAAATCCAAAAATCAAAACAAATATACAGTTCTCGTCAATGGTGTAGAATACAACTTTTCTATTGAATCCATCTCTTCATATCTTAGAAAAAAAATGCTAGAAAATACTAATGGGACTAAAAAAAGTACTATTATCTTAGCAAGTATACCTAAGAAAAATCACCGAATTCATCGCGCAAGAAGGGGGATCTCGTTAAGGAAGGATAACCTCTTTTTCAACTTTGAAGTTATAAAAATGCAAAATAAATTTTTCTTTCCTGTAATGAGTCATGAAGAAGGTAATTATTAGATCACAGCCTCTGTATCAAAGATGAACCCCTTAGAGAAATTTCAGATATAAATGAATAAGCTTTAAAAAGCAAATCCTATACATGTACCAAAGCGAATAGAAAACCCATCAAATACAATCCCATTATATTCATAATCAGAAGAACCAGAGTTAATTACTTTCTGGCTAGATGTATAATATGCTGGTCCAATAAAAAAATCAGCTACAATACGTTCGTTAATAATATATTCTTTTCCAATCAAAATTCCACCCCCAAACATCTGGAGAATAACTCGTGCTTCAAAAGTTTTTTCATCCACTTGAGGGGTGGAAGGATCATCTTGAATATACACATCTCTTACAGACCAATTCTGATAACGTATGAAGGGAGCTACATAATAGTCTTCAAACACTTTATTAAAATAATAACGAAATTCTGGAGTTAAACCAAAGCCAGTATATCTGCTGTCTTGGGAGCCTGTCAAGTATGATGAATATGTGGTAAAATAAAAACCTATCTGAGCAGAGTGTAAATCGGTTAACTTTCTTTCATAAAAAGAACTAAATGTTGAAATAAGCAAACTTAGCGTATTAACCTTCACCACATTTTCTTGGGGAAAAGCTTGAACTACACACAAAAAAAACACACTTAAAGAAAATAACTTTTTCATTGACAGTTTTTTCATATTTATCAAAACCTATGCCAATGGAATTCAACCTTGTTTTATATTTGGTTTTTCTAGATCATATCCTTTCTTACGGTCAATAGCTTTAAGAATAAATGCAAGGAAAATAGCGATTAATCCAAAACCCATAAAAATAAGCATTGGTAAGGTGTAATCATAAGCGGGACTATTGTCAGGATTAACAGATACCTTACAATAATTGTCAAGTACCCAACCTATTAAGTATGGAACACCCATAAGTCCAATGTTTTGTATCCAGAAGATCATGGCATATGCAGTTCCTAACTGATTTTCAGGTATAATTTTGGGAACTGAGGGCCACATTGCTGAAGGAACAAGAGAAAAACCTATCCCTAAAATAATAAAAAGAAGAATGGCAAAGATTGGATTATCCAAACTTGGAATGCTAAACATACCATGAACAAAAGCAACCAAAAAAGCTCCAATGATCATGATCGTAGCTCCTTTTCCTTTTCGGTCATATACAGTTCCAAAAAGTGGTGTTAAAAGTATAGTACCAAAAGGCAAAAGAGTGGGAAACCATCCAGCTAATGTTCTCGAAATACCAAATTTCTGAATCATTAAATCCGAAGCATATTTAAGAAAAGGAAATACAGCTGAATAGAACAACACGCAAAGCAAAGCAATTAAAATCCAACCAGGATTAACAATTATTTTTCCAATATCGGATATTCTGAACTTTTCAGACTCATCAGCTAATTCACCAGCTTCTGTTCCAATTTCAGTATCCAATTTTCTATCCATGAAAACATACAAGAAAAATCCCAATAAGCCAATAACCAACATAAGTAACCCCACAAGCACTGAACTAGAAGCACCATTCCAATATTCTGCAATCATGGGAGAAAATCCGAGCGCTAAAGCAGTACCAATACGAGCAGTTGCCATCTCAAGTCCCATAGCAAGCGCCATTTCTTTGCCTTTAAACCATTTTACGATTCCTCGAGATACTGTAATACCAGCAACTTCAACTCCTACCCCAAAAATAGCAAAACCGATAGAAGCTAAAAAAACTTGCAAGTCGAACTCAGTCCATAAAAAATAAATGGTATGTCCCCTTAAACTGGAATCTGAAATAGCATAAAATTTTAAAAAAGTTCCAATTATCATTACCAATATGGAACCTATTCCTGTGAGGCGAATTCCTAACTTATCCAAAATAATCCCACCAATAATAAGCATAAATAAAAAAACATTGAACCATCCATAAGCACTGGTAAAAGTTCCATATTCTGTTGAACTCCAACCATTCTGAGTTTCAAGCAAATTTTTCAAAGGAGCCATAACGTCGGCAATAAAGTAGCCTGTAAGCATAGTAAAAGCTAGCAATGACAAAGCCAACCAACGTGCGCTTTTACTTTCCCTTAATGATTTTTTTACTTCTTCCACCATAATATTAATTTTTGCAAATCTAAAAAAGTTATCATAGAAAAACTTTTTTTTTAAAAAATATGAAGTAAAAATTTTTCTTCAAAAAAGGGATCCGGATGGAAATGCTTTAGAGGGAAAGCCTCATACTTGCACGATAAATTTCTTAATTCTGAGAAAACATCTTGACCTTTGAGTAATACATAGCGTGGCATACCATGTTTAGCTAAAAAATTCAAGTTTTCAGTCCATTTAATTATTTTACCCAGAGGTGCAACAGCCCTTGCAACAATCATATCGACTTCCATTCGTAAATTTTCAACCCGTTCACATTTGGCAAATGTATTTTTTAAATCCAACGACTTTATAATATTTTCAACTGCCATTATTTTTTTACCAACTGAATCAATAAGCAAAAAACGAGTTTCAGGAAAAAGTATTGCAAGAGGTATCCCAGGAAAGCCACCTCCCGTGCCAAGATCCAAAATCAACTGATTCTTTATAATAGTAGTCTTCCAAGCAATAGATAAAGAATGAAGCACATGATGTTTATAAAGATGTAAAATATCTTTTCTCGAAACTAGATTAATCCTTTCATTCCATAAAGTATAAAGCTCCCATAAGGATTCAAAGCGTTTTTTTTGTTCTTCAGATAAATTCTTAAAACAGTCATAAATCAAAAACAACTCTTCCCTCGCAAAATCTGGAACTTCCATATAATTAAGTAATTAAAAAGGGGGTAATCCCCCCCTTTTGATTTTTTACTATTGAATCACAGTGATTGGAATCTTCACAATTCCCTTGTCAGTTGTAAGTTTGATAAAATAATTTCCGGTAGGCAACACTGGAAGTGAAACTTTTAGTAAAAACTTATCCTGAAATGCCCAATCGACGTGATCTACTTTTTCCCCTAACATGTTATAGATGACAAGCGAGTGCACTCTCAACTCATGAGGACATTCGATAAATACGTTATTTTGCACGGGATTAGGATAAATTTTTAGCATAGAATAAAGGTCATCAGATAGCCCCTGGTTAGTATAGGTCTGAAGCATTATACATGTAGTATCATTGAACTTATAAGGATCATTTGAAACTACTGTATATGCACAAAGTTTATATGAAGGAATTGATGTGCTTGGACCGGGATAAGTATTAGGAAAGGTTACCTCGGCTATATGATCTGGTAGAAGAGTTCCTGTCCATGTCGTTGATTGTAACGGATAACCTGTACTTACCTTATAACGGACAGAAACGGAATTTAAAACATTCTTACCAAAATTTTTAATTTTTACCTTTACTTCTACTTGAGATCCACTTAAAGTGGAATCGGTTGGAGAGATGATTTCTACAACACCGGCATCCTGATTGGCCTTAGGTGTTAAAATTCTGAAGTAATCAACTGCCATACCTTCAAAATTATTAGAAGCGTTTGATTTAAAGCCTATTCTTAGCTTGACATAAGGTCTGTTGGAGAGTTCAGCAGCACGATAGTATGCAAGTTTCCAACCATTGGTATTTTTACTCCACCCAGGGGTACCAGTGATATAAGAATTAAACCAATTATACCCCATAGCATCATTAATAGCACCCAAAGAATTCCATGTAACACCATCCAAACTATATTGAACAAAACCACCATCATAATTCTCTTCAGCATGTATCCAATAGTAGAAAACAATATGAGGAGTGTCAATTCCCAAAAAGTTCATGAGTGGTAGATCCAAATATGATTCTGCATTGTTTGGATAATTACCTGTTAAATTAGTAACCCAACACTTTTGCCCAACAGCAGCATGATTAATAACAGTAGCACTTGGTTGACCATATTGCCAAAGCGTACCTGATGTAGTTAAAAGACTGTTGTTATCATTTGTATCAGCAAAGAAAATGATATTAGGTAGGCCGTATAAGTTCATACATGTTTTGTCATTGAAAGTATTACTATCTCCTACAACAACCGTATAGGCACAAAGTTGGTTTGTTCCATAATTCGGCACAATGTTTCCAATGGTATATTGCCTTGTAGTATCAGGCGGTAAAACATCTGAAATAGTAAACGTTACAGGATTTTGATTGTTAAGCTTGTATGATACTGGTATAGCAAATAAAGTATCAGTTCCAAAATTTTTTACTTTTACTTTCAGCGGTATTTGATTTTGACTTATTTCGACTGGTGACGGAGATATTATTTGAACTACACCAGCATCTTGTGGTATTTTTGGCATTAATAGAACTCTATAATCTTCGACTTCACCCCAAGTAAATGTACCGCAAGGACCTGTATTGGAAGCATTTCCACTTTCACGAAGAACTACCCTTAATTTGGTAGTACCCATGTAAGTTTGAGGTGGAACAACTAAAGTTCCACTAACCGTATTCTGAGACTGAGTTGCAGAGGAAAAGACCAATTCCCCAGCATCCTCAAAATCTCCATCTCTATTGTAATCAATGAAAACATTTACCCAACATGAATACTGTGTCGAATAACCTGGTGGAAAACCACTTCTTACACTGATGGGATAAGAAAAACCATTGAAAAGTATAAATGGAGGCAAAGTATCGTAATTTTGATAAGTTGCCCCAATAGCAGGATTATTATAAGTAACAGATCCTATGGTGATTCCAGTCAGATCTTCATAACCTGGACTTGTTGCTGATGCTGTACAATAGGTAAGCGGACTGTTAGTAACAGATTTGCTGGCAGTATCATTCACTTGTACATTATCTCCACTGTAACTCACAAAAGCCTTGATCTGATAAGTTTGAAATGCACTCAGATTAGCTGTTTGATTGAACGTATACACAGACTCAGAACCATGATTTAAAGTAGCAGAGTATGTTTCGAAAACAGGTGATGTATTATTAATACGGTATCCTACTTGAAAATTGCCTACAGGTTGAGTTCCTAAATTTTTAATTTTAATTTTTACCTGTTCTTGACTAGATAGTTCGATTCCACTGTTGGGTGAAATGATTTCAAGACATGTAAGATCATAAAGTGGAGTTCCTGAAGTATAAACCACCTGAACACTGGGTTGACTATGACAACCGGGTTTTTTAATTTCTACTTCATCAACGTACCACCCATCACCAGCTATACTACCATCCGAGTAAAAAATTAAACCTATCTGAAGAGTTGCTTGTGTTAAATTTAATGGTATTTTACCATATGTATTTATGTAATTTTGAGAATTACCACTAAAAAATCCTCCGCTGGTAGAACTACAATTTGCAATCGGGTCAACAGCTATAGAACCAGAACCCGTATAAGTACCCTGATATGGTATGAGACGTTGCCAAGCCCCACCATTGATGCGGTAAGCAATATAAGCTTTATCGCAACAGGATTCTGTGTTATATTTATGCCTCATGTAAAAAAGTAAGGTATCTCCACCTACATTCATAACTGGGCTGAGGAGTAACTGAGAACTATTAGTTGAAGGATCCTGTGCAAAAGCCACCCCTATTCCCCCAGCTGAATTCCATTGCCAACTGTAGGTAGTATAGGTACAAGGAGTTAAAGATTGCCATCCCTGCAAATTATTATCAAACGTATAACGATATCTTATTTCTGACGAATTAACAACATAATAATACGTTGTATCATACAAAACAGGTGTAGTATAAGCATTACCTTGACCTAAAAGTTGAGTTAATAAAGGATCAGCAAACCAATAAATATTACTTGTTCCCGTTGCTGAAACAACAGTAGAAGTTCCATAAGGTATAGTTACAGGATTCACAAGAGGTGAAGGTGGAACAATGAGCGAAAGTATATTTGTTTTTAAAGTATCATTGAAGCGTATAATATCAGAAGGTTCAGTAACATATACCTGCAACACAAAAGACGTATCGTTGACTGTTGCTGCAAGGTTTACTGGCGTAGTGAAAGTAAATACTCTGATCTGTCCTGGAGGAATAATGATATTGAGATTTTCTGTTACGGGAGAATTCTGATTGAGTCTGTATGTAATTGTAGCCATGTTATTCAAAGGTAAAGTATCTGTTCCATTGTTTTTAATTCTAACAACTACAGGTTCTACTCCAAGACCACAACCTGTTACTGGAGAAGTAATATCAACAATTTGCAATTCATAAGGAAGTGGTGTAAATTCATCAGCTCCGATGTCTGGATTAGATAAACTTCTTGGTTCGTTGTCAATATCAAAAAGAACACCTACAGGAGTTCCAATATTATTTAAAACAGGATTAATGGTGTGTAAATTCTCAAGACTAAAATATTCTGGATGAGCACTTATTGAGTTACCATCTTTTCCCGTAGCTGATTGCCATGCAGCCAAATTGTTCTGATTACTCGTGTAATAACCAAGCACACTCCCAGTCGTGTACAAATCATTGTAATTCGATTCAAATGTACCACCACTTACATATACACTATATCCACCACCCATGTTCGCCCAAATGTTGTTCTTGTAATCCACATTATTGCTATAATAATGATACAACGCCCTACCACTAGTCGCACTCGTACTCCCAATACGAACCGAATTATGATATACATTGTAAAACGTAGAATAATACATGTAAATCCCATACGCCGTACCCGTACCACCTACCACCACAAAATTGTTCTCCACCCTACCACGAACGCTCGCATCACCATCACAATAATACAAATACATCCCATAATACGACGGAATCACCACCCTGTTCCTACTAAATACACTATAATCACAATAACCACCATATATACCATACGGCGACGAATATGAAGTCCCAGTCTTCACATAATTCCCCTCACACAACAAACCACGCTGATAATACACATACATACCACTATAATAAAAATCCCTTATATCATTCCCCTTCATCACTACACCACTATCCAACAACGTACTGCTATACCCATACCAATATATACCATAACTACCATTCCGAATCTTATTACCCACTAACCTCACATTGTGCTCATTGTTACTACTCGAACTGTATACCACCGCATAATCCGTAGAAGTAGACGACACCACCAAACCCTCCAACTCGCAACCCTCCACCAAAATATCCCTCGAACCACCTTCCACCACCAAACACCTACCATAACTCGTACCATTCGACTTCAACTTCAAATTCCTTAACCCTACACCCTTCGTGCCCTGTAAATTCACTACATAATTCACCGAACTCGTGTTCGCATTCCTCAATACCACAGAACTAGGTACACTACCCCCACCCTCAAATATCACCATACCCACTACCCCAGCCCCAGGTATCTGATAATTAATGTTCAATATCGTATCATACGTCCCAGGAGATATCCTCATCACCACCGTGTCACTTATGCCACATTGCCTCAAC
>JAOAAK010000005.1 GCA_026418905.1 Bacteroidales bacterium
ACGTAACAGCCCATGCTGAAATGCTTGTTATTTCATCTGCACTATCCAATTACCAGCTAAAGAATCTCGAACAATGCACTTTGTATGTCACCCTTGAGCCCTGCCCGATGTGCGCATCAGCTTTATACTGGGCAAAACTCGGCAGACTTGTGTATGCTGCACCAGACCCAAAAAGGGGATTTACCATTTATTCACCATCTCTTTTACACCCTCAAACAACAGTTATATCAAATATTCTGTTATATGAAGCTTCTTCAATACTAAAAGATTTTTTTTTGAAGCTAAGAAAAAAAGAATTAAAGTAAAATTTATATTTTTGCAAAAAATAGTTCATGAGGTTGTACGTTTTGTTTTTTTTAAGCTGTAGTTTTATCATAGGTTTTACGCAAGAAAATACAAGTGAAAGTTATAGAAAGTTACTTGGTGACAAAAAGTACAGAAAAGAATACAATAAAGCTGAACTTTATTTTCTCGAAAAAAATTATTATGCTGCCCTAAATATTTACAAAAAATGGGACTCCATATACCCTGGAATTCCTAATCTTAACTTCAAGATAGGTGCTTGTTATTTGAACATGCGTGGAACTGAAGTGCGCCGAAAAGCTATACCCTACTTTGAAAAAGCTTATGTAAGTGTTACACGAGAATACCTTGGCGATTACAAAGAATATTACGCACCGCTCGAAACATATTTATATTTGGGTGTTGCCTATTCCTTACGATATCAATTTTCTAAAGCTCTTGAAATGTATGATCGATATATAAAAAATATAGAAATCGATCCTGAAAGAGCCTATCTGGTTGATTCTGTAAAGTTTTTGAAAGAAAAATGCTACAATGCCATTAAAATGATTAATAACCCAGTAAGCATCAAAATTGAGAATCTGACTACTATTAACACCTCATATCCTGAATACAGTGCCGTAATTTCAAGAGATGAAAAAACTCTTTACTTTACAAGCCGAAGAGAAGGATCGACCGGCAATAAAAAAGATGAAACAGGACGATATTACGAAGACATTTATTTTTCCACAAAAGATGCTAACAACCAATGGATTTTACCTATTCATATTGGTGGAAAAATCAATACTCCCTTTCATGAAGCTACCGTTTCCATATCATCTGACGGCAAAACATTGATCCTTTACAGAAGTGAGAAAGGTGATGGTAATTTATTTTTCAGTAAGCTACAACCAAATGGAGAATGGTCAAAACCTGAAAAATTTCCCGAACCCATTAACAGTCCGTATTGGGAAACACATGCATGTTTTAGTTCTGATATGAAAAAACTTTATTTTGTTTCTAATCGTCCTGGTGGGTATGGTGATCGCGATATTTGGGTTTCCGAATTTATTAACGGAAATTGGACAGAACCAGAAAATCTTGGACCCACTATAAACACCCCTTATGCTGAAGAATCTCCCTACCTTCTGATCGATGATAGAACCTTATACTTCTCTTCTCAAGGGCATGACAACATGGGTGGATTTGATATATTTGTTTCTACACTTACAGAAGATGGCTTTTGGACAACACCAGAAAATATTGGTTATCCCATCAACACCACTGATGATGACGTGTTCTATATACCCACACGAGACGAAAGACATGCATTTTATTCTTCTGGAAAAGGATACGGCCTTGGAGATCTTGATATTTACTACATGACCATTATACAACCTAAACGTAAATTTGTAAAGCTTCAGGGAAGAATTGCTGATACACGAACTTACAAAGGAATCAAAGGTGATTTAATCTTTTATAATGCTTCCGACACCACAGAAATTCTTCTTTCTTCATCTTCTAACGAAGAAGGAAACTATCAAGTCACCTTACTTCTAGGAAAAGATTATAAAATAAAAGTTACAGCTAAAGGATATCATACTTCGGAGGATTTTCTATCTGTTGCCGAGGATGAAAAAAATACTCTTCTTATCAAAGACTTTTTCCTTCGGAAACAATTTCAACTAACTGACACCCAAAAGGTCACTGCTGATGATTTTAATGTAGGAGAAAAATTTACTCTGCGAAATATTTATTACGATTTTAACAGTCATAAATTACGTAATGAATCTGTGGAAGAATTAAATAGACTTGTCAAACTCATGAAAGATGTACCCACGTTAAAAATTGAAATTTCGAGTCATACTGACAGCATAGGCGGTTATCAATACAACATGAAACTTTCTCAGCGAAGAGCAGAAGAAGTTGTCAAGTACCTTATCTCAGCCGGAATCGATAAAAGCAGACTGGTAGCAAAAGGATATGGTTATACTCAACCAATAGCATCAAATCGAACCGACGAGGGTCGTCAGTTAAATCGCAGAACCGAATTTAAAATTTTAGCAAAATAAAAAAACATCATATGAAAAGGTTTCTTCTGTTTTTTGTAGGCATTCTCTTTTCGGCAGGCATTGTATTAGCCGACGAAGGCATGTGGTTGCCTTTTTTAATTAAAAGGCTAAACTATGTAGACATGCAAAAAGCTGGTCTACAGTTAACCCCTGAAGAAATTTATTCCATTAATCATTCAAGCTTAAAAGATGCCATTGTATCCATTAATGATGGTATGTGCACTGGGTTTATTGTATCTAAGGAAGGTCTTATGATGACCAATCATCATTGTATACTGCAATATATCACAGATAATTCAATAAAATACAATACAGATTACGTTCAGAATGGATTCTGGGCCTTCGACAAAAAGCAGGAACTTTACAATCCTAACTTAAAGGTCACTTTTCTTGTAAAAGTTGATGATGTAACAAGCAAAATTCTTTCCCAATTAAGCGAAACCATGTCTCCTACTGATAGGGAAAACAAAATAAAAGAATTATCAGTCAAATTAGTTGAAGAAGCAACTAAAGGAACTCATTACTGGGGGGAGGTTAAAAGCTTTTTTAAAGGAAATGAATATTATCTTTTCATTTATGAAACATTCAGAGATGTTCGTCTAGTAGGGGCTCCTCCTATGGCTATTGGCAATTTCGGTGCCGACACTGACAATTGGATGTGGCCAAGACATACGGGTGACTTTGCTTTTCTTCGCATTTACATGAGTCCTGATGGAAAACCTGCTCCTTACGACAAAAGAAAAAACATACCATATATACCCAAACATTATTTGCCTATCTCAATCAAAGGATATCAAGAAGGTGACTTTGCAATGGTTCTAGGTTATCCTGGAACAACTGACCGATTTGCAGTTTCATCTGCTATCAACTTAGCAACTCAAGTCATCAACCCATCTATTGTAAAAATCAGAGATGCAAAACTAAAAATAATGGATGAAGCCATGAAAAATGATCCTGCTATTGAACTCATGTATCGTTCTAAATACAACAAAGCATCCAATTATTGGAAGTATTACATTGGTCAAACAGAAATTCTCCAACGAATCAAAGCCGAAGACAAAAAACGAGCTTTTGAATCTGAACTTACCAAATGGATCGAAGCTAATCCTCAAAGAAAGCGGCTATACGGAAACGTCATTTCTCAATTAAAGGCTACTTATGAAGAAATAACAAATTTCAGAAAAGCTCTGATTTACTATAGAGAGGTTGTTTTTCGTGGTCCTGAAATTATAGCTTTTGCTAATCGCTTCGATTCTTTATACTTTTTACTTAAGGATACTAAACTTCCACCTGATCAGCAGAATGCTAAAATTGCCGACTTGACAACCAAGTTGAAATATCATGCATCCAACTATTTTTTCAACAGTTATAGTGTTGATCTTGACAAAAAAATATTTGTAGCTCTTTTCAGAATTATGAAAGATGATTTGCCTTCTCAATTTTATCCATCTTTTTTCAAGGATGTCGAAAGCAAATACAAAGACAACTTCCAGAACTATGCAAATAGTATCTTCGAAAGGTCGTTTCTCCCATACAAAGACAAAGTATATGAATATCTCCGTCAACCTGACTTAAAAACACTGGAAAAAGATCCTATTTTTGAACTTATGCAATCTGTCTATCAGAAAAACGACGAAATTAAAAAACAAGCCGATGTTATTGAAGCTAAGTTATCTTCCATCGAGCAAATATACATGAAAGCATTACTTGAATATTTTGAAGGTAAAAAAACCCTTTATCCAGATGCCAATAGCACATTGCGTTTAACTTATGGTAAAGTTGCACGCTATACGCCAACCGATGGAACCGAACAACCCTATTTTACAACCCTTGATGAGCTTATTGCCAAAGAAAATCCTGATATTCCTGATTATGTCGTTCCTCTTAAACTCAAAGATCTTTACACGAAAAAAGATTTTGGAAATTATCTCGATAAAGATGGCAAAATGCATGTTTGTATTTTGACAGATTGTGATGTAACAGGTGGAAATTCTGGTGCTCCACTTCTTAATGGTAAAGGAGAAGTTATTGGCATTGTATTCGATATTAATTGGGAAGCAACAGCTTCAAGTCTGTTTTATGTTCCCGAACAAACAAGAACAATCTCCACTGATATACGATATGTTTTGTTCATTCTCGAAAAATTTGCTGAAGCAACCAATATTTTACAAGAATTAGAGATAAGAAAATAAAGAACTTTGGATTTAGTAACATTTCTTCTTTAGGACAGTTAATTTTCGTCATACCACGAAGCGTAAAGAGAGTAGTTACGAGCTATACGTTCTATTTCTCGAACATGATCCTCAGGAGATAAATTACTAATTTTTTGCGCAGGTACACCTCCGTAAACTGTTCCTGAAGGAATATGCTTTCCTTTTGTCACAACAGCTCCTGCTGCTATAATACAATTGTCTTCTATGACAACATCATCCATAATAATAGCTCCCATACCAATCAGAACGTTATTACCTATTCTGCAACCGTGGACAATAGCACCATGACCTATGGAAACATTATTACCAATGTAAAGAGGACTTTTTTGATAAGTGGCGTGTAGAATAGCGTTATCCTGTATGTTAACATAATTTCCTATCCTAATTTCATGAACATCTCCTCGTACAATAGCACCAAACCAAACCGTACATCCTTCCCCCATAATCACATCGCCTACTATAGTAGCATTCTCGGCAAACCAACAATTGTTTCCCCATTGTGGTTTTTTACCATTAATTTCTCTGATGATGGCCATTTTTTTCCAAAATTAATCTAGATAAGGATACTTATAATTGGTTGGAGGTAAAAAATTTTCTTTGATGGTTCGAGGAGACGTCCAACGTAAAAGGTTCAAGTATCCACCAGCTTTATCGTTGGTACCTGATTTGCGAGCACCACCAAAAGGTTGCATGCCTACGACCGCTCCTGTAGGTTTATCATTGTAGTAAATGTTTCCAGCCGCAAAACGCAAAACCCTGCAAGCTTCAATCCATGCTTTACGATCTTGTGAAATAATCGAACCAGTCAAACCGTAAGGTGAAGTTCGATCTACTAATTGTAACATATCACTCCATTCACTATCTTTATACACATAAATGGAAAGAACGGGTCCAAAAATTTCTTCTTGCATAGTCTTAAAATAGGGATCAAATACTTGTATGACTGTTGGTTCAATATAATAACCAACAGAACTGTCGCCACCACCTCCCCAGATGATTTGAGCATTCGTTGAACTTTTAGCATAATCAATATACCTCATAATACGATCAAAAGCCTGTTGATCTATAACAGCATTGACAAAATTATTTGGATCGCTTACGTCTCCTATTTTTATTTCGGAAAGAACTTGAAGCATTTGGTGCCTAATACGCCCCCATAAACTTTCTGGAATGTATGCTCTAGATGCTGCCGAACATTTTTGTCCTTGATACTCGAAAGCTCCTCGAATAAGAGCTGTAACCACAGTATCCACATCTGCTGATGGATGAACTACCACAAAGTCTTTTCCTCCTGTTTCGCCCACCAATCTAGGATAAGACTTATAATCCTCTAAGTAATTTGCAACAGTTTTCCATATTTGGTTGAACGTGGTAGTACTTCCAGTAAAATGAACCCCACCTAAATCAGGATGAGATAAAACGATGTCGCCAATGGTTGAACCATTTCCAGGAATAAAATTCACCACACCAGGTGGTAGACCCGCTTCTTCATATATTTGCATCAAAAAATAATTACTTAAAACTGCTGTGCTCGCAGGTTTCCAAACAATAGTGTTTCCCATTAAAGCAGGAGCTAAAGCTAAATTAAGCGCTATGGCTGTAAAATTAAATGGGCTAATAGCAAAAATAAACCCTTCCAATGGTCTGTATTCCATTCGATTCAGGGCTGAATAATCTGAAAATGGTTGTTTTTCATAAAGTTGAGAAAGAAAATAAGAATTGAACCGAAGGTAATCTATAGATTCACAAGCAGCATCAATTTCAGCTTGCATAATGTTTTTACCCTGGCCAAGCATGGTAAGAGCATTGATATCGTAACGATACTTTTTGGATAATAATTCTGCAATTTTCAAATAAATAGACACACGTTCCACCCATGAAAGAGTCATCCATTCTTCTTTTGCCTGACGGGCAGCATCAATTGCCATATTAATTTCTTTTTCACCAGCTTGATGGTATACGGCAAGAATTTCTTGATGATTGTTTGGATTAATTAGTTGTTTTGTTTTTCCAGTATAAATTCTTTTGCCTCCAATGATCAGTGGAATTTCAAGTTTTCTCTGACGCCAAGCATTAAAAGTTTCCATAATTTGTACAAAATCATGGGATTCTTTTTCATAATACTTGACAGGTTCGTTTCGTGGCTCTATTAATCGATACAATGCGTTGTTCATATTTTTTTCATAAAATTAATTTATAGGAGTTGTGATTAAAATAAATGTGTTCAAAATCATTCATCATCATAAGCAGTAAAGATGTAATTTTGCTATGCATGGGAAAGATAGTAGGAATTGATTTTGGTTTAAAAAGAACAGGTCTGGCAGTTTCGGACAATAGTGAAACTATAGCTTTTCCATTGATTGCTTTGCCCACCCATGAAGTTGAAAAATTTTTATTGGACTACATTCCTAGAGAAAATGTTAAATTGCTGGTTGTCGGAAAATCCCTACAATCCAACGGAACCACCTCAAACATTGAGAAATATACAATGGCTTTCATTAATAGGCTAAAAAAATTGTTTCCCTCACTAACGATCGAACGCTTTGACGAACGATTTACATCTCAGATAGCTCAACGTAGTTTAATTATGGGAAATTACAAAAAAAAGGACAGGCGAGACAAGAAAAACGTTGATTTAATGAGTGCTACCATTATATTGCAAGATTATTTAGATACAAAAAAAAGAATATGATCTTACCTATCGTAGCTTATGGTCATCCTGATCTCCGAAAAAAGTCTTCCGAAGTTTCATGGAACGAACCATGGCTAAAAACCTTTATTAATGACTTGTGGGAAACCATGTATGCCATCGATGGGGTAGGCCTCGCTGCTCCTCAAGTTCATAAAAACATTCGAGTTTTTGTGATCGACACGTCTTATTTTGTAGGAAAGTATCCAGAAGCTGGCTATAGAGGAATTTTTATCAATCCTTTTTTGATTGAAACTTGGGGTGAAGAATGGTATCACAGCGAAGGCTGTTTGAGCATTCCTGGTATTTACGAAGATGTTGCTAGAAAAAAATTCATACGTATCCGATTTCAAAACGAATCAGGTGAAACCAAAGAGGAAATTTTTGAAGGCATTGTCGCAAGAGTCATTTTGCATGAATACGACCATCTTGAAGGAATTTTGTTTACCGATAGACTTACACCTTTAAGGAAACTTCTTATAAAAAACAAACTTAACGACATCGCTAAAGGTAAAGTCAACGTTTCCTATAAAATGATTTTTGCCACTCAAAAATAAAAAACATGAAAAAGCTTTCCTTGCTATTTGTTTCGACAGTCATGTTTTTCATATCATGCACAGAAAATAGATCCGACTTGTTGCAGAAAATTAACTCCAACGAAACACTGATCCGTCAGAAATTCAAGGAAAATATTGTGGATTCTACTCTGATGAAGCAATTGGTTAATCAATATCAAACTTATGTTGATCGATATCCTGAAGATAGTCTTTCACCTCAATTTCTATACAATGCATCTCGTTTGTTAGTTGTTCTTAAGCAACCTATGAGTGCAGTGGAGTTACTTAAAAAATTTGAAAAAAAGTACTCTTCTCATGTACTATTGCCAGAAGTTCTTTTTTTCAGAGGCTTTGTAGAAGAAAACGAATTGCGAGACTTTCAAGCGGCAAAACAATCTTACATAAAATTTTTACATAAGTTTCCAAACCATATGTATGCAGAACAAGTTCGTTTAGCTTTACAATATCTTGGCGTTGATCCACAAAAAATTATAGAACAATTCAATTCGTCGGGCTACAATAAACCTATTCCATGAAGTCTCAAAAAACTTATTTCGTACTTGGTGGTAATAAGCATCCTGTTTTTGTCTCTGATGATATGTTCGTATTTAGCAAAGCATGGAGGTGGAGGATCGGTACTCACAAAACCTCTCAAGTTTTTTTGTTAAAAGATTTTCAATTTCATCAATATTTCCCCAATATTGAAAAAGATTTGTTTTCATCCTTGCCTGTCAATATCATACATAGCATATACTTACAAGCTACAGAAGAAAACAAAAATTGGCAAACCCTTACTCATATTCTCAATGAATTATTCCAATTTACATTTGATCGTCAGACTATCTTGGTATGTATGGGAGGTGGTGTGGTTTGTGATTTAGGGGGATTTGTGGCCTCTATTCTAAAGCGCGGCATTAAACTAGTACTCATACCTACCACTTTGCTTTCTATGACTGATGCAGCTATCGGTGGGAAAAACGGCGTAAATTTTACAAGTTTCAAAAACCAAATAGGAAGCTTTCATATTCCCGACTTTGTTTTCATTTACAGACCATTTTTGGAAACCTTGCCTACTGAACACTTATTAAGTGGTTACGCTGAAATGCTTAAACATGCTTTAATAGCGGATATCAATCTTTTTAAAAACCTCAATAGGGCTTTTTCTCCAGAAATACCATCGCTTCCTTGGATTGCTCAAAGCATTCGTATCAAGCTTCGAATTGTTAAAGAAGACCCTCATGAAAAAAACAAAAGAAGGCTTCTCAATTTTGGTCATACCATTGGCCATGCTCTAGAAAGCTATTACATGGAAAAACAGCAACCCATCCTTCACGGCAATGCTATTGCTCTTGGAATGATCGAAGAGATTTTTTTCTCATCTCAATTGTTACCCGACCATTCAAAAAAAATTTTTCTAGCCACGGATTTTATCCATAAACACTATCCCCATTACCCCATTCCTTCTTGGGAAAAACTGGTGAATTACATTCTACATGATAAGAAAAAAAACACTCACCATCTTGACATTGTTCTTCTCAAAAACATTGGAACAGCTGTTATAAAAAAAATTAGTATTGATGAACTCAAATCTTTACACGAAAAGTTTTTGACTTCATGAAAAAATTCATATGGTTAACACTTTTCATAAGCACCGCATTACTACCTCAGGAATTACTTTTATTTGAACGTGAATTTTCGTACTCTTTCAATTTTTCCCCTACCAGGCTTCAAGATAGCACTCTTAATCAGACTTTTCTTAAAACTATGGGAAAATACATGAATAAATCTCATCTTTTTATTTCTTATAATCTTCACTGTTATATCCATCATAAGCTTTACAAAATAGACACAACTTTTTACAGGATACAACTTACGATGAAAAATATTTCTTGGAACGGAGATATTTTTTATCGATCCATTTCGCTTAATCCAGTTTTGTTGCCCTTCAAAACAAAGTTTAAAGTTCTATACTCATCGAGGCAAAAAACAGAATTGGTTGAACTCATCTCTCATGAGCAAGCGCTTGTTAATCAACTGGGGTATGTTGAGCTTCTTAATACCCTCATACCCCAAACTCTAATCTCCGATATCACTTACATTAAAGCTGATTCGTTTTATTTTTATTATGACTCTTTATCTTTAGCTAATCTCAATGTTTTCATCAAGCAAATTGATGATTACTACCATACCACAAAGAAGCTCATGGAGATCGATAGTACAGTTCGTACTTTTTTTCTAGATAGCCTAGAAATGCTCCCTCTATATCACATTGAATTCAAATACCTCTCAAATCAGATCAAAGAAATCCACGAGAAAGACTTTTTCAACTCTCTACATCTTTGGGAGAACGATCCTCTTGAATTTACTAGTAAACTAAATCGGTTAACTCAAACACTTACAGAAAAACAAAATATGGTCGCCCGTAATTTAAGTAACTATGAATTACTATTGTACAACAAAGCTTTACGAGAATGGCCTATTTCAGAAAAAAGAAGTGTCGAACACTTTAAAAAAATTCTCGCTTTTAACTCTCTTTTTACTCCTGCACTACTTAGGCTTTCTGAATATTGGCTTAATAAAAACAATCCTGATTCTGCTTTTCACTATTTCAGTCAGACCCTCAAACTGGTTATCCCAGATAGTCTCCAAAATCTTGCTCAAACCACAGGTCAACGTCTTTACCAACTTATTACGCAAAAGGCATCACAAGCAATTCAAGATCAGGAATACTTTTCTGCTCTTACTCTTTTATCACAAGACTCTATCCTTTGTCAGCATTCTTTCCAATTTTGTGATGAAACATGGCAAAAACTGATTGCAAAAGCTCATTACGGCATCTACCAAAGTTTCATCACGGTCGCAAAAAAAGCTATGAATTCCCGCAAAAATACTATTGCATACCATATACTTAAGCAAGCTTGGAATTATCAGAAAACATTTCAAGTTTATATTTTGACCAATATTGAAGTCAAAGACCTATTCACTCAACTTAGAAATAATTTGCTTGCAGAGATCAAAGAAGAAATGAAAATGAATTTGTTTACTTCGGCTCAGCTGAAATTATCAATTGTTGACACGATCTCTCGTTTTTACCTTGTGAAAAATACCGATTCAATCAATGAATGGGAAAAAGATATTTCTTTATTACGATTTGTGCTTGACATTGAAAGAATAAATCAGTTTTATCAACGAGAAAACTACATCAAAGGAGATTCTTTGTTTTCGATTTTGTATTCCGATTTGTCTTTTTTGCAACTATCCGCCGACTCTTTTCTGAAAGAAAATTTTAAAAAGACCATAAAATGGAGAATCAAAAGCATTTTTCTTTCTCTTTCCAATCCTGAAATCTCTCTGAAAAACCAAAGAAAATTATTTTTGGAACTGAATAGAATCAAGCTTCTACTGGATAGCAATCTATCAATGGAGCAAACCTTGCCTGAAATTTCTGAAAAACTTCTTACTCAAGAAATAAACTACTTAGAAAATTGGCTACATCATACTGACTCATTCAGGTTGAGTGAAACCTATTTAAACTACCTCGATTCTCTTGTTTCTGAAAGTCAAAATATCCGTCTTGGTGAGGAAATAAAACTTCTCTTGGAAAAATACTACTTGAAAAAATGTTCATGTCTTTCTCAACATATTCTGTTGGATAGTCTTTCACATTTTTTTACTTTACACCTTTTTTACAAAGCCATAACTTTTCTGCAGCTCATTCCAGCTTCTCTTGAAAAAGAAAAATGCTATAAAGAAGCAAATTATTGGTACAATAAAATTGATTCCATTAAAAAAATTTTTTCGTTTTTCGATTATCTCAAAAATGTAGAAAAAAACATACTGCAAAACATGAACCTGTTTTCATGGAACGATTTTTTTTACCAGTATCTACAAGTTGAAAACAACATAACCAAACTTCGTCTCGATACCATGAATATTACTTTGAAGCCTCTTCCTCAGTGGGTTGCTGAAAAGAAAAATTTTACACTAATTGACTTGTCGTTTTACTTTTTCTTCGATTCAAAAAATTATTTTCTTGCTCTTCAATTGATCAAAGAAATGAATAAACAAAACATTCTATTGAAATATACAAAAAAATACCAGAAAAAATTAGGTGAAGCCATGGCTGCTCGAGATATTTTGTCGGATGTTACTGATTACAGAAAACAGTGCCTCACTTATACAATGGGAAATTCGTACCTAAAATATTTTCGAAAAAGCTACTTTAAAGTATGGAAACTACACAAAAAATAAAAGAGGATATCACCTTCAGATGCCCTGTTTGTGGGATGAATGTTTTTTCTTATGTCCTTACCGCTGAAGACTGGCTCGTAAGTAAGGAAAAATTTGACATTTATGTTTGCCAATATTGCAAACTTAGAATTACTCATCCACAGCCTAAGATCGAAAAATTAAGCTCTTATTATGAGTCGAATAATTATGTTTCTCATAACGAAAAAGCTACAGGATTAATCAATCGGTTATTTATACTTGCTCGACACTTCACTGTGCAAATAAAAGTTAGCATCGTCAAAAAATACGCTTGTGGAAAAATCCTTATGGACATTGGAGCCGGCTCCGGAAGTTTCGTTGCTCACGCTATTAAAAAAGGATTCGAAGCTTCTGGTGTTGAAGTGAACGAAAATGCACGACTGTTCTGCCAACAACACTATGGTATAGAGCTTTATCCACCTTCTATATTAAAAGAATTTCAACCAAATAAATTCGATGCCTTAACTCTATGGCACGTATTGGAACACATATCAGATTTCGAGCAACAAATCGATCTGTATCATCAACTTCTACGTAAAAAAGGCGTATTGATTCTGGCACTTCCTAATTTTGAAAGCTATGATGCAGCTTATTTTAAAGAAAATTGGGCTGCATGGGATGTGCCACGACACTTGTGGCATTTTTCTCCCAACCAAATACAATTTTTGAGCAATAACAAAGGGTTTACATTAGAAAAGATTCTACCTATGATGTTGGATGTATACTATATTTCCATGTTAAGTTTTCGAAATATGAGTGGTAAAACTAAAATATTAACATCTATTGTTTTATCAACTTGGTGGAACTTGCTGGCATTAAAATCTCGCCGTTTTTCAAGTTTAATTTATGTATTACGAAAGTTATGAAAGTTGCTCTAATCAATTACCTTAATTCTCTCCCCTACGTCTATGCTATGGAACAGTATCGTCATTTGCTTGAAAAGATTACAATTGTTCCTCCTTCCCAATGTGTTTCTCTTTTTTTTTCGAACCAAGTGGATGCCGCTTTACTTCCAATTGCAGCGCTTCATAAGCATAAAGATATCGTCCGGCTTCCATTTGGAATAGCGGCCAAAGGAAAAGTAAAATCAGTAGTTCTCGCATCTTTGCAACCTATTAAAAAAATTAATACCATTCTAGTCGATCCGGAGTCTGTTACATCTAACATTCTTGCCCAGATCCTCTGCAAGTATTATTGGCAAATACATCCAACTTTTATCGACGACAATACTCATCCTTGGGATGGTTGCATACTTATTGGTGATAAGGTTTTTACTCAAGCCCAGAAATTTCCTCATGTCTACGACCTAGCAGAAGAGTGGTATAGTTTTACGTGCATGCCCATGGTTTTTGCTCGATGGACTGTCCGTCCATCCCTCTCAGAGCAGAAAGTAAACGTTTTACTTTCCATACTTAGTTTTGCCGTTAAACAAAAAAACGTATGTCTGCAATTGCAAAATTCTCTTTCCTATCAAGATGCATATGATTATATAAACCACTTCGTGCAATATGAACTTGATGAACAATGCTTGCTGGGCGAAACTCAATTCCTTGCTTTTCTCAAAAGCATTTAGTTAGACTGATCTTTTTTGAAAAAATTTTTTGCCTTGTTAGCCAACTGTATAAAATTTCTTGAATGTGTATATTGAAGAAAAAATATACTTCCAATCACAAGTAAAATTCCAACAATTTTCAACGCTTGAGGTTTTTCCAATCCATATAGCAGAGAACCAATAACCGTTAAAACAGGAATAAGATTTGAGAAAATGCTGGTTCTAACTACTCCAATTCTTTCAATCGAAATGGTATAAAAGACATAAGCTAGGGAAGAAGCAAAAAAAGCAAGAATGATTACATACAGGAAAATTTCTACGTTCCACTTTATGTAAGGGGCATATTCCGCTTCTGAAAAAACCACCCAAGGCAAAAATAGAAAAAATCCAATCAATTGTTGCACGAAAACTATAAAGAAAGGATTGTATTTCGCCGATAATTCCTTGACGAAAATAGTATAGCCAATGGCACTACCGATGCTTAACAACAGAAATAAAAAACCCACAGGGTTTACCGACAACTGAATCTCGGAATAGAAAATTAGTAAAACTCCAATAAAAGAAAATATGGTCGAAAACAACACGGATTTTCTGATTTTTTCCCCATAAATAAAAAACATAAAAAATGGTGTAAAAACAGGTATGGTTCCTATGAACACAGATGCCGTAGAGGCTGTTACGTAAGTTAAACTAATACTCTCCCCAATATAATAAAGAAATGGTTCAAAAAATGCCAACAAAAAAAAACGGTAAAAATCTTTTCTTTCAATCGACTGCAAATATTTTCCAAAGTAACACACCATAAAGAGAATGATAAAACCCATAAGCAATCTAAGGTTCACAAGAAGCAATGGTGTAAAACCATGTTGATAACAAACTTTGATCATGACAAAAGAATAGCTCCAAACGAGTATGGAAAAAGCCAATCCTGCATAAACTTTAAACAAATTTCTCGACATATCAGAATGCTAAACTAATTTTGTTAACTCCTAAAGGTATAGTCTGGTGAGTAAATCCAATATCTTTAAGTTCACTAGCTATACCATCGAGACCTTTTAAAATCTCAATAGTCGTATGTGCATCTGAACTGAGAATGATGGGAACATCTTTTTCAAGTAGCTTTTTCCAACTATATCGTCCAGGATAAAAATCATTATACTTGCCTGTGTAAATCCCCCTCGTATTAATTTCTATGATAACATCATATTTTTTCGATAATTCTATGACCTTTTGCATGCCTTCCTGAAAAAAGGGGTCAGACACTAAGAAAATTTCATTATTGTTATGCATTAAGATTTTATCCACATGTCCTAAAATATCTGGTCTTTCCCTTTCTATCATATCGCAAATTTGATCAAAATAGGTACGAATAGCTAATTGTACATTTCCGTTAAAAACCTCTTTTATTCCTCTCAAATAATCATCCCGATCTCCATCAATAAACCATAGTTTTCCCTCGAAATACACTACATGAACGCTTCCAATAATATAATCCAGCTTAAACTTTTCTCGAAAGTAGTTAAACGAATATGTAAGACCTGGTATGTAGTCTGCTTCTAGCCCTTTCAAAACTTGCATCTTATGTGAAACTACGTTTTTAAATTGATCAATTTCACTCAAGTAGTCAATGAGTTTTGGGAAATCCATTGTCCAGTATTTTTTCTCTTTTAAAGGTGCATGACTACTTAAACCAAAGTAGCTGATATTTCTTTCAGATGCTTCACAAATCATTTCCTCTACGGTAGACTCACCATCACAATAAATGGTGTGGTTATGTAAACTGACGTACATGTCTCATCTGATGATTTCATTCATTCTTTCAATAGCCTTGGGATGATTTTCTACTAATCTCAATACTTTCTGATAGTCTTGTTTTGCAAGGTCTCTGTTACCCAACATCTGGTATGAAAGTCCCCGATTGTATAGGGCATCCACATACAACGAATCAATCTCAAGTACTTTGTTGAAGAAAAAAATAGCTTTTTCGAAATTTTTGAGATAAACTAGTTGAATATATCCCATATTATACCACGCATATTTATTGTTTGGTTGGATGGATAAAATAGCTTCATACTGCTTCATGGCTTCTTCAAATCGAAAAGTTTCTTGTAACCATAAACCATAGTTATAACGAGCCTCAATAGAATTTGGACGAAGGCGAACTGCAGTTTTCAAATAGCTCCCAGCTAGTGGGTCTTTCTTTCTCATTAAAATAACTCCAAGAAGAGAAAAAGCCTCGTAATATTCGGGATCATTGATGGTAGCTTTTTTCAAATGTTTAATTCCTTCAACAGTATCTTTTTGTTCAAGTAACGCATATCCTTTTATAAATTCAGCTTTTCCATTGATAGGATCAATATCTAGTGCTGCTTTGCAGTAAATGTCCACCATCTTGTAATCTCTTTCAAACAAGGAAAGTTCTGCCAATTTAAGAAGAGGTTCTACATTATTTTTTTCAAGATCAGACGCTTTAATAAGGGCGTTTCTTGCATTAGTGACATTTCCTGAAGCCAAATAAATATCAGCAAGTAAAAGATGATATTTTACTAACGTTGGATTTAATTCAATTGCTTTCCTTATGTCAGTCAGAGCAGCAGAAAGATTTCTTTTTTCTAACCAGTAAGAGGCTCTCAAAAAATAGAGAGAATCTACCTTGGGATTATTTTTAATAGATTCATTCAGAAATCCTAAGTATGAAGTATCGGAGGTAGTATGTGTGTTTTTCTTGGTGTGTCCTGTACATGAATAAACTATTATAGCAATGAAGATAAACATCCATTTCTTAGAAGATTTCATGTTCTAATTGATTTTTCTTTGAGCAACTGACGAATTTTTTGTTCTAGTTCATCCATCACTTCCGGATTCTCAACTAGATATTGTTTAGCCGCATCACGGCCTTGACCTAATTTTAGATCTCCATAACTGAACCAAGCTCCACTTTTTTTGATCAGATTTAATTCAACTCCCAAATCCACAATCTCACCTAACTTTGAGATACCTTCGCCATAGATGATATCAACTTCTGCTTGCTGGAATGGGGGAGCAACTTTATTTTTGACTATTTTTACCTTTACTCGATTGCCGATAATATTTTCTCCATCCTTAATCTGAGAAATTTTTCTTATATCAATTCTAACAGAAGCATAAAATTTCAATGCATTACCTCCAGTAGTGACTTCAGGATTACCAAACATAACACCGATTTTTTCCCGTAATTGATTGATAAAAATGCAAATACTTTTAGTCTTACTTATGGTTGCTGTAAGTTTTCGCAAAGCTTGCGACATAAGTCTAGCTTGTAATCCCAATTTGCTATCCCCCATTTCTCCCTCAATTTCACCCTTTGGAGTAAGTGCTGCCACTGAATCGATCACTATCACATCTATAGCACCGCTTCGAATCAAATTCTCAGTAATTTCAAGTGCTTGCTCACCGTTGTCGGGCTGAGAAATAAGAAGATTTTCTACATCAACACCAAGTTTTTGGGCATAAAGAATATCAAATGCATGTTCGGCATCTATGAAAGCAACTATTCCTCCTTTTTTCTGAGCCTCAGCCATAACATGTATGGCAAGAGTTGTTTTACCAGAGCTTTCAGGTCCGAAAATTTCTATAATTCTCCCACGTGGTAAACCTCCTACTCCTATAGCATGATCAATACCAATACTTCCCGTAGAAATTACGTCGGGTTCTTCTAGAGGTTTTTCCCCTAGTTTCATGATAGTACCCTTACCATACATTTTTTCAATTCGATCTATAGTTAGTTGTAAGGCTCTTAATTTTTCATTTGATGATTGCATGGATTGTTCTTTTGAATCTTTTTCGGTCATATTATTTCTTTTTTAAAATTTTTAAAACTTGTTCTGCTGAATTTTTTGTGTCGACTTTATCAATGACTTCTTCAATATAGCCATTTTCATCGATAATAAAAGTCATCCGGATAATACCTTCGTATTCTTTACCTGCCATTTTCTTCTTTCCATATGCTCCATAAGCTTTGATTATTTTCATCTCCGGATCGGATACCAATGGAAATGGGAGATGGTATTTTACTCTAAACGATGCATGCGATTTTTCAGAATCTCGACTGATTCCTATAACATACAAACCATTCTTAAGCAATTCCTCATACCCATCTCGAAAACTACATGCTTCAGCCGTGCAACCCGGTGTATTGTCTTTTGGGTAAAAATATACAACTACTTTTTTACCTTTCAGATCACTTAAATTCTTTTCCTTACCAGTTTCATCAATGAAAGTAAAATCTGGTGCCTTACTGCCCTTTTCCAGTATCATTTTTTTACAAAAATAAGAAAGTTAATAGTAAAAAAAAAAGCCTTCTGTGACCAGAAGGCTTTTAGAAGATGTCACGTTACATCAACGAGAAAATTTCTCGTAGTTCCGAACAACTTGCTCCCAATTGATCACATTGAAGAAATTCTCTACGTATTCGGCCCTCCTGTTTTGGTATTTTAGATAATATGCATGTTCCCACACATCCAAACCAAGAATAGGATAGCCTCGATCAGAAACAACAGACATCAAAGGATTGTCCTGATTAGGGGTTGTAGTTATTTTTAATTTTTTATCCTTGTCGACGATAAGCCACGCCCAACCACTTCCAAAAACACTCAGAGCAGCTTCCTTAAACTCTTTCTTAAAATTATCCATCGAGCCCCATTGCTTAAGAAAAATCTTTGCAAATTCACCATCAGGTAAAGGACGACCACCTGATATCATACAATTCCAGAAAAATTCATGATTCCAAAATCCTCCACCGTTATTCCTGACTTTCACATCATATTTATTGATATTACTGAAAACCTCTTCCATACTCATTTTTTCCAACTCAGGGAAAGTTTTAAAAGTTGATATAAAGTTATTATAGTAACTACGGTGGTGTTTATCATAATGCAACTGCATCGTTTGTGCATCAATGTATGGTTCTAACGCATCATAGGCATAGGGCAATGGCTTAAACTCATGCTGAGAACTCCCAAGCAAATATAAAATGACAAAGAAAATTGTTGTGATTTTCATGATCCTATGATTTTCTCATACCTTTCCTGAACTGCCTCCCAATTGATAACATTCCAGAAAGCTTTGACATAATCAGCCCTTCTGTTTTGGTATTTAAGATAATAAGCATGTTCCCAAACATCAAGTCCTAAAATGGGATAACCTTTTACTTCGGCAATGCTCATCAAAGGATTATCCTGATTTGGCGTAGAAATGACTTTTAATTGATTATCCTCTGTCAAAATAAGCCATGCCCAACCGCTACCAAATCTGTTAAGTGCTGCTTTGGTGAATTCTTCCTGAAATTGGGTAAAACTCCCAAATGTCTTTTCAATATGCTTAAATAAATCCCCCGAAGGTTTCTCATTTTCGTTTAATTTGAGCCACTTCCAGAAAAGATAATGGTTGATGTGACCTCCTCCATTGTTCCGAACACCAACGGGAAATTCTTCAATCTTTAAAAAAATTTCTGTCAAAGGAATTTCTTTGCGAGCATCATTTTCAAGGATCTGATTCACATTACTGACGTAAGTTCCATGATGCTTTGTATGATGAATTTCCATAGTCATGGCATCGATAAACGGCTCAAGTGCCAAGTATGAATAACCAAGTTCAGGTAACTGATATGGGTATTTTAGTGCCGTTTCCTCTAAAATGAATAACTTTTTCATAACTTTTATTTTTATTTGTTCTTAATTCAAAGTTACAAGAAAAACAAAAATTGATACTAAAAAATGACAAACATCAGAAGACTAAGTATTTACTTACTTTTTCTCCTCCTCCACAAAAGCTTCGATGATGTCACCTACTTTTATATCATTAAAATTCTGAATAGCGATTCCACATTCTTGCCCGCTAAAAACTTCTTTTGCGTCATCTTTGAATCGTTTCAACGAAGAAATGTTACCAGTATGAATAACTATACCATTTCTCAGAAGGTGAACTTTATTGCTTCTAGAAATTTTTCCGTCCAATACCATACATCCAGCCACTATGCCAACTTGTGAAATCTTGAAAGTTTCACGTACTTCTGCTGTTCCAATGGTTTTCTCAACAATGGTTGGTTCAAGCATACCTTCAATAGCGTCTTTTACTTGTTCTATTGCGTCGTAAATAATGTTGTATGTGCGAATTTCTATTTGCTCGGACTCAGCAAGTTTTCTGGCAGCAACCGAAGGACGTACATTAAAGCCCAAAATGATAGCATTACTTGCTGATGCAAGTAGGACATCAGATTCAGTTATACCTCCCACTGCCTTGTGTATCACATTAACTTGAACCTTATCTGTACTTAGCTTAAGAAGTGCATCCGAGAGTGCTTCTACCGATCCATCAACATCGCCTTTTATAATGAAATTGAGTTCTTTGAAATCACCAATGGCAATTCGACGACCGATTTCGTCGAGTGTAATATGTTTTTTCGTACGAAGGGACTGTTCTCTGAGAATCTGCTGACGTTTAGCAGCGATTTCTTTGGCTTTATGTTCGTCAGGATAAACAACCAGTTTATCTCCAGCAGCTGGAGCTCCGGATAACCCCAAAATAAGTGCAGGAGTACTTGGGTAAGCTTCTTGAATCGGTTGATTACGTTCATTAAACATAGCTTTAATCTTTCCAAAGTATGGTCCTGCTACAACCACATCACCCACTCTTAATGTACCTTTATGGACAAGCACCGTAGCAGTATAACCACGGCCCTTATCTAATGAAGATTCAATAATAGTCCCCACAGCTGGCCGGTTAGGATTTGCTTTCAAATCCAACATATCGGCTTCAAGCAAAACCTTTTCAAGAAGCTTGTCAACGTTGATGCCATGCTTAGCACTGATTTCTTGGCATTGATATTTTCCACCCCAATCTTCTACCAAAATATTCATCTGTGCAAGTTGCTCTCTAATTTTATCAGGATTAGCAGTTGGTTTATCAATCTTATTAATAGCAAATACCATAGGGACATTAGCTGCCCTAGCATGATTAATTGCTTCTACCGTCTGTGGCATGACTTGATCGTCGGCAGCAATCACTATAATAGCCACATCTGTGACCTTTGCTCCTCGAGCTCGCATTGCTGTAAAAGCTTCGTGTCCTGGAGTGTCAAGAAACGTAATTTTTCTTCCATTTTCTAAAGTAACTTCATAAGCTCCAATATGCTGAGTTATTCCACCAGCTTCACCAGCTATCACATTTGTTTTTCGAATATAATCAAGCAAAGATGTTTTTCCATGATCCACATGCCCCATCACTGTCACAACAGGTGGCCTAGGGACAAGAGTAGAGGGATCGTCTTCTACTTCCTCTTCTTCTATTTCTTCTTTGATCGAAATAAATTCTGCTTCATAGCCAAATTCATCGGCAAGAATGGTTATCAATTCAGCATCGAGTCTCTGATTTAGTGAAACGATTACGCCCAGATTCATACATGCCTGAATGAGTTTCACGGCCGGCACGTTCATCAAAGTTGCAAGTTCACTAACAGTTATGAATTCGCTAACTTTTAACTTTTTGCTTTCTTTTTCTATCTCTTCAAGTAGTTCTTGTTGTTGTTGTTTGATTTCTTCACGCTTTAATCTCTTATACTTAGATGTTTTTGATTTGGTCTTTTCTTGAAGTTTTGCCAATGTTTCTTTGATGTGCTTTTCAATTTCTTCATCAGAAATCCCAGGTCGTTCTTCAACCCATTTTTCTTTTTTCCTGAAATCTTTTTCAAATCGTTGCTGTTTGCGGAGGTCTTTCTCCTTATCTTTATCTTTATTTTTGTCTTTGGTAAAAACTTGCTTTTTCTCTTTTAATTCAGTCTTGGCTGAATCAGCGGGAGTTGAAGTTGGTGATGTTTTAGCTACGGGACGTCTATGAAACTCATGAATACGTTTTCTCTTACGATCTCGCTTTTTAAAATTACCTTCAACCGTCTCACTCTTCTGAGGTGGAGGAGGCTCTTTTTTAAGTTTAGTAGATTCAAGATCGATCTTTCCAAGCACGTTTGGCCCTTTAAGTTTCTCAACAGTAATTTTAACATAGCGATCATCTTCTATAACCTTCTCGTCAATAGCTTCATCTTTTTCTGGACTAGGAGTTTCTTCTTTTACATCTGATAAAATGTCACTTTGGGAAATGGTAGTTTCACTTTTTTGTTCTTCATCAATTTTTTTGTCTTGCTCAACAAGCAAAGTTTTCTCTTCTGCAACCGTTTCCATTATAGTGAGCTTATCATTCAAAACTGTTTCAGTAATAGTTTCCTGACTCGGTATTTGATCTTTATTATTATTTTCTGTTTCTTCTGATTGAGATACGATTTCTTCAACAATTTTGGTTTCTTTTTTTTCAGTAATTGATTCAGAAGGTTTGATTTTTTCTTTTTTTGTTTTTTTTCTCTTTTCAGGATGTAGCTTTTCTTCATCAAGTACACCTAAAATTTTAGGTCCTGTAACTATAGGTATTTCTGTCGGGATAATTTCCTTTCTAATTTCCGCCATTTCAGGTGTCAAGATCTCTTTCTGAAGTTGTGGTTCTTGTGTGGGCAATGGTTCCTCTGAAATATCTTTTTCAACTTTTGCTGCATGTTCTGCTTTAATTTTTTCCTGAGCTTGATAGAATTCTGTAGGAAATGCTTTTTGCAAAATTTGCAAGGCTTCTTCGGTGACTCTATCGTTTGGATTTTTTACAGAAATTCCCTTATCTTCAAGCACTTTTTGAAGTTTTTGGAAAGCTAGTCCCATTTTGGATGCCAGTTGGCCAAGCCGAATTTTCATTCCTACAATTTCTTCCATCATGCTTAATTTCGTGAATAAAATTACAAAGATTCTATCAATCCATTATTCAAATTCACTTTTCAATATTCGAATAATTTCATCAATGGTTTCTTCTTCAAGATCCGTTTTCTCTATGAGTTCGTCGCGGGGTATAGCCAACACGCTTTTGGCTGTTTCACACCCTATTCCCTTCAAAACATCAATAATCCATTCATCAATTTCGTCTGCAAATTCATCAAGAAACACATCGTCTTCATATTCGGTAGCATCAACATCACGAAATATTTCAATTTCGTAACCCACAAGTTTTGAAGCAAGTTTGATGTTAATTCCACCTTTCCCTATAGCCAGCGATATTTGATCAGGTTTTAGGTATACTTCAATTTTTTTCTTGTCCTCCAGAATAATTACATCAGATATTTTAGCTGGAGCAAGAGCACGAGTAACCAAAACAGACAAATTCGAACTATAATTTATTAAATCGATGTTTTCATTTCTAAGTTCTCTAACTATTGGATGTATTCGGGAACCCTTCATCCCAACACATGCACCAACAGGATCGATGCGTTCACTAAAAGATTCCACAGCAACTTTAGCTTTTTCTCCAGGTTGACGCACCACTTTTCGAATTATAATTAAACCATCATAAATCTCAGGAATTTCCTGCTCGAGCAATTTTTCTAGGAATTTCGGTGAAGTCCTAGACAAAATAATAAATGGCGTGTTTCCCTTAAATTCTATTTTCTCTACCACAGCCCTGATGGTATCACCTTTTTTATAATTATCCTTGGGAATAAGTTCAGTTACAGGTAAAATAAGCTCAAAATCTTCGTCATCACTGATAAGTAATTCCTTCTTAGAAATTTGCTTCACTTCGCCAGTAACTATTTCTCCAACTTTATCTTTATATTTCTGGTAAATATTATTTTTTTCAATTTCTGAAATTTTTGCGCGAAGGATTTGAAGAATATATTGTATTTCCCTACGGTTGAAATTTGAAATAGGGTACAATTCCATTACTTGCTCACCTAGATCAAAATCCGGTTCGATTTTAATTGCTTCACTATAAGCTATTTGAGTATTAGGATCTTCCACCTCATCATCCTTTACAATAGTCCGAACACGCCAGATTTCTACGTCGTTGGTAGCAGGATTGATGGTAATCTCGAAATTGTTTGCTCCGTCGTATTTCTTAGCAAGAACATATAAAAAAGTATCCGTTAGTATTCGCAATAACTCTTCTTTATCAACAGCTTTGGAATCTTTAAATTCACCAAAAGCTTCAATTAATGAAATCTGTTCCATATCATTATTATTTTTTCCCAATAGAAAGTTTTACTTGTACTTTTTTGCATGCATCATATGCTATATCTTTCTTCTCAGAAACTTTAACTTTTAATCCTCTCGTAATTTCTATCGTAAAATATTCATCCTTCACATTTACCAATTGTCCATGATAGATAGTACCATCTTGCATCGTGACTTTCACCAACTGGCCTATATTTTTAATAAACTGTCTTCTCAACTTGAGTGGTGATTCTACTCCCCATGAGCTTACTTGCAAAGAAAAATTTTCTTCCGATAATAAATGGTTTCTAATATAGTTAGAAAGGGAAACACAATCTTCTATAGCAACACCTTTGTCACCATCAAGATAAACGTAGACATCATTTTCCGAAGAAACATCAATTTCAACAAGAAATAAGTCCGTTCTTTGAATTAAAAATTTTTCAACAATTTCTTTTATTTGTTCTTTTTTCAACATAACTTGTTTACTTTATAATGAAAAAGGGGACAAAGATTGTCCCCTTTTTTGGTGGGGTTGACCGACCAGGATTCGAACCTGGACTGACAGAACCAAAATCTGTAGTGCTACCGTTACACCATCGGTCAGAACTGATGCAAAATTACAAAAAATTCAAAAAAACAAAATAATTATTTTCCACGACCCTGCAAAATGATTAAAAAAGTATATATAATAATTTTAATATCCATGGTCAATGACATGTTTTCAAGATACAAAATATCGTATTTTAATCTTTCAATCATTTGATCAACGTTTTCGGCATAACCATACTTAACTTGACCCCAACTTGTAATTCCTGGTTTTATTCGTAGTAACAATCTATAGTATGGTGCACGTTGCAAGATTTGATCTATGTAATATTTTCTCTCTGGCCGGGGTCCTACTAGCGACATATTACCGATCAATACATTAAAAAACTGAGGTAATTCATCAATACGATATTTTCTCAAAATTCTTCCCAGCGGGGTGATTCGAGGATCATTTTTACTAGAAAGAGCTGGTCCATTCTTTTCTGCATCAACATACATCGAACGAAATTTATGCATGATAAAAGGTTTTCCGTAACGACCGATTCTTTCTTGACTATATATGATAGGTCCTTTAGAGGTTAATTTAATCAATATTGCTGTAATAACGAAAATTGGTGATAATAAGACAATAGCTAATATAGACACAACAATATCCATAGCACGTTTTACGATTCTCTGCCATGCTGGCATAAGTTCTGCAGGGACATGAATAAACGGAGCATAAAAAATACCATCAGTTTTAACTGTTCCAATCAAAATATCCCGATAATCAGGCATGATAAGAATTTCCACAGGGTAAGATTCAAGCACAATTAAGATTTTGGAAAGCAAAGCATGTTCCGATGGTTCAACAGCAATAATGACCTCGTCAATCTCATTCTTTTGCATTATTAAATCGAGATCGTCAATCGTCCCTAGTCTGGGTAAATATTCCCTCAGAAAATCATCATTCTCATGAAGTGAAACATACCCGATAAAGAAATTGCCAGATTTCAACGGCTGATGGACTATCTCTTGATAAGCATGTAATGCATTTCCATTGTTTCCTACCAACAAAGTTTTGAAACCCCATTTTCCAGTTCGAATTTTTTTTATAGTCTGACTTGTAATGAAAAGCCTTCCCGCGTAAGTGAGAGTGAAATGAACAATAAAAAGAAAAAGAAAAGATTTGTAATATGCTGTGAAATTAGGCACAATATCATCGAGGATAATCATAAAAAACAAAATGAGTGATCCAATGGTAGTCTGAATCAAAGTTTTTTCCATCTCTTTCAGACGGGATCTTTTAAAGATTTTTTCATAAAAACCAGTAAAAAAATAAAGAAATATCCATCCGCTAGGTACCAATGTTATTCCAAGGTAGAATTTTGCATCAGCTGTTACATTTTTCCATATTTCCTCAATGGGTATTCCTCCAAGATATTTACGAAAAGAAAAAAGAAGCGACCATGCTAAAGCTGCAGATAAAATATCCGACGTAATGTATTTTAATTTTTGGAAAAATGGATTCATTTTCATGGAGTGCTATGCATGAGCTTTATGTTATCCAGCCATAAAACAGCTTGTGCTTTATCCGACGGACATTGTAATTTAATAAATAACACAAATGAAGTTGCTGTCCCTTCCCTACCAATTAGAGGGGTAAAATTTACATAGATTTTTTTCCATTTTTCTGTCGGATTTATCACAAGAAATGGATGTTCAATTATTCTGTCTTGTTTGTTGATGTACATTCCAACCACAAATTTATCCGTTGTCTTATAATGCATTTCTAGGAATGTATAACCCAAGGAAGGTAAAGCATAAGGTTGGTGTGAAATGACGATAGCTTCAGGTCTAATCTTGTCCACCACCATTTTACCTGAAAAATTACCTTCGAAAACATCAGTATTTTGCTTTATGATGAGTGTATCACTACCCTGAGAAGGTATAAGCTTCAATCCCTCCTGTTCAAAATCTTCTATAAAATCAAAAACCACGTCTGTGACATAACTCACTCGTGGTTTGAAATATACGATGGAATCTGGATTTAGGAGAACAGTTGTGTCATAACTTGTCATAAAAGGATACACAGCACGAGTTGCACCGATTCCATTTAGTTTAATTCCAGGAAAAACTGTAATTTTCTGAACTCCTTCTTTTAAAACCGGTATTTTAGTTGGCATTTCAAACACACCAATCTTTTCTCCACCTACATATACCCAAGCATCAGATATATTTTGTTGCGCTGTGCCTGCTGTATCGCTGCAAAAAAAATAAATAGAATCGATGTAAAAATATACTGGGTGCTTTTCTGGAGGATTGATTAAATCGCATCCTGCTAATACCATTCCCACCCAAAAAGCTAAATTTACACTTCCACGTTGAATCATATTAAACAAACGGAAAAAGAATAACTTTATTTCACCCGAAATGTTCATGATTTTTCTGAATTACCTCCATAATTTGATGGGCTACTTTCAATGCTTTGTAGCCATCCCAGATGGTTACAGGTGGTTCTTCATCGTAAGCAATAGAGCGGTAAAAAAACGTAAGTTCTGTTTGTATAGCGTTAATTTCTTTTACTTCTGGATATTCCATTAGAATTTTTATCTTTTCTTCATCGTTTTTAGGAAATTCAAGCATCATGGCTCTTTCTTTGTCGTAGTTAATTTCTTCTTCAGAGTTTAACAACCTCACAACTTCGCATTTTTTTTCGAGAAAATCCACACTGATATATGCTTCTGGTTGGAAAAAACGAATCTTTCTCATTTGCTTCAAAGAAATACGGCTAGCTGTTAGGTTTGCAACAGCTCCGTTGTCGAATTCAATACGCGCATTGGCAATGTCAGGGGTATTGCTAACTATAGCAACACCCGCAGCAGAAACCTTTCTTACCTGAGCTCGAATTACATGCAAAACTATGTCTAAATCGTGGATCATTAAATCAAGTACTACGGGAACATCTGTTCCACGTGGATTAAATTTTGATAAACGGTGAGCTTCAATAAACAAAGGATTTTTCAAATATGGTTTCGCAGCAAAAAAACCTGGATTAAATCTTTCCACATGCCCAACCTGAATTTTTACTTGAGCTTCTTTTGCCAATTCTATCAATTCTTCAGCTTCTTGTAAAGTTGTAACCACAGGCTTTTCTATAAACACATGCTTAAATTTACGTATAGATCGAGCAGCATTCTCAAAATGGGTAATGGTGGGTGTTACGATATCTACTACATCAACCGCATCTATTAATTCGTCTGCTGATGAAAAAGATTTGATGGAAAATTCTTTTTCTACTTGTTTACTTATTTCTTGATCAATGTCGTAAAATCCGACCAATTCATAAATATCAGATAAACCTTGTAAGCATCTGATATGTATTTTCCCCAAATGACCAGCTCCTAGTACGCCTATTTTCAACATTTTTTAACAAAAATAAACGATTTCTTTTGTTTTGATAAATAGAGAAAATTTCATAATTTCGCAAAAAAGGAAAATATGAAAGCAAACAAATTGTATGAAGGAAAAATTCTTGCTATTTTATCAGGTGGTGGCGATACTCCTGCTGTTAACTCATCCATCGAGCAAATTCGTAACAAAGCACAAATATTAGGTTTCACGGTTTACGGAATCCGTTATGGTTGGAAAGGACTTCTTGGTGAAGGAAACATCGTTGACCTGACCCGACAACGATATGATGGATGGTACGGTGGTTCTTTCCTTAAATCCAGTCGAACCAATCCATTTCCATCGAAAAAAAACCCAGAAAACCGTGTTCCCCAGATTCTCGAAAACATCAAACGATACAAAATAGATTATCTCGTTACCATTGGTGGCGACGACACCAATGGGGCTGCTAAAAAGCTTTTTGAAACTGAAGGCATTCCTGTGATTGGTTTTCCTAAAACCATCGACAACGACTTACGTACCCGAACATTTCATCGTTTTAACAACAAAGAAATAGAGGCGGTTCTTTGTCCTGGTTTCCCTACAGCTGCTGAAACCGTCATACAACTTACTCATCAAATTCGTACGACTGCTCAATCCCACCAACGTATTATGGTTGTCGAAGTTATGGGTCGCGATGCTGGATGGCTTGTAAGCACCGCTGCTTACGGGTTAGCTGATCTCATCCTTATTCCCGAACATCCTATTAACAAAGAAATGAAAGAAAAATTTTTCGAAAAGATCAAAGAAAAATATACCAACAACCCACATAAAGCTTTGGTCATAGCCGTTAGCGAAGGGACACGTTGGTACAATGAGAAAACCGGTGAAACAGAAGTAGTTTATGCATCAACTGAAACAGATGAATATGGTCATGCTAGACTTGGAGGAGTAAGTGGCATCATTGCAAGCGAAATCACTGCAAAATTAGGAATAGATGCACGTGCTCAGAACATCGGTTATTTTGCCCGATCAGGCAAATGCAACAATTATGATAGACGTCTAACATCCGCTCTTGCCGACAAAGTAATGGATCTTCTTCTCCGCGAAGAATACGGAAAAATGCCCGTGTTAAATCAAATTGTCCCAGAGGAAGATCTGGAAGAATATAATGTGACTACCATTGACATGGGAAATATTGGCAATCAACCCTTACCTCTGGACTACTATAATGCCGAGGAATTTCAAGTTTCGGAAGCATATTTGGATTTTTTGAAAAACATCATCGGACGTGAGATGTGCAAGGATATTCATATTTCATTTCCTGTGGTAAAACCTTAAACAATGAAAAAATTTCTTTTTGTTCTACTCAGTCTTCCTTTTCTGAATGGAAAGGGCCAGATGGAAGTTTCCCTGGATTCTCTTATGAAGCATGTTTATTTTCTGAGTTCCAAAGAATGCAATGGTCGTCTTCCCGGTACTGATGGCTACGACCGCGCTATTGAGTATTGTCAGAACAAGTTGATTTCTTATGGTCTGAAGCCAACATACAAAGAGTTTTGGCCTCAAATTTTCTACATTGAATTCAATTCCATCGATTCTGCTCATGTGGAACTTTATTTGAAAAAAAAACGTAAAATACCACTCAATCCAGGGAGTGATTTTTCTGTTCGTGGGTATTCCAGTCCTGGCACTATAAAAGGTCAACTCGTTTTTTGTGGATATGGCTTAGATTTACCTGAATACTCTGATTACCAAAATGTGGATGTAAGAGAGAAGATCGTTATGGTATTTAAAAGTCATCCCCCTTTTCTATCCAGGCCTTCAAATTATTCTGTTCGCGAAATAGCAGAAAAAGCTTACCAAAAAGGAGCTATTGGTGTTATTTTTTTACCGTCTCAACATTCATTTAACCCATCTGATCAACCTATAGGAAGTGTTGCCGACGGTATGGGAACCATGCCACCAAAACTTCCTCAGATTCAAATACATAGAAATGTAGCCAAGCTTATTCTAAATAAAGATCCTTTCGAAATTCAAAAAGAAATAGATCATCTCAAAAAGCCTAAGTCATTTTACGTGAGATCGAAATGCTACATACACATTAAAACCACCTACGACCCACGCGGAATATCGAAGAATCTCGTTGGCATTGTTCCAGGCAACGATCCGCTTCTCAAAGATGAATATATTTTAATCACTGCACATCTTGATCATGTTGGCTTTCTTGGGAAGAATGTCTATTACCCAGGTGCCAACGACAATGCCTCTGGTAGTGCTGCTGTACTGGAAATTGCTCGACTCATACTTGCTGAAAAAAACAGATTAAAACGTTCCGTAGCGTTTATTCTTTTTGCGAGCGAAGAAAAAAATCTTGATGGTTCACGTTATTTTGTTGAACATATGCCTTTTCCTCCTGAAAAAATTCGCTTAGTTTTAAACATGGATTGCATCGGACATGGTGATAGCATCAAAGTTGGCAATGGAGAATCATGGCCTGAACTTTGGCAGCAAGCCTACCGTATCGCTCAAGAAAACCACTTTCCCATGACCACAACTACTTGGAAAGGTGGTGGTGCCGATCTCACTCCCTTCCATGAAAAAGGCATTCCAGGATTGTATTTTGTAACCACCAATTCTTATACTCACCTTCACCTGCCCACCGATAAACCCGAAACATTTAATCTTTCCCTTTACCAAAAAATGGTAAAATTGGTTTACTTGCTCACCAAAGAATGGGTTTTTTAGTTTTTGTTTTTTAAAGGATAACGTAAATTTTTGTACTCTACAAGTTCAAATTTTACATAACCAATAAGGATCGAACTCGTTGCATAAAGCAACACTCTGTTTTTATCATTTGAAAAATATAATGTCATGGGATAAGATTCTCCAAAAACGCTACCTACTATCACACTCGGCTTAAAAGCAAGAGCTTCAAATCTACCTAAAGAAGTTTTAATGTTTTTGATTCCATGAAATACAACCTTCGTCGTATAAGAACTATCTTCAAAAACAAAAGGTATTGTGATAATATCACCTGGTTTGAGAGTGGAAAAATCAAAATTTCGGAAATAATATGCAGCTGAAATCATATCGTGAGCATACATGGGAATTTTATAAGTCACTGTTTTGCCTTTCAAATTATCTTTAAATTGAGCTATCCCTTTGCCATGATTAAAATAGATATCCTGATCTGCTTTAAATTTTCCCTCATGAGCCTTTCTTAAAAACATCCATGGAAACAAACCTTCTACATCAATGTATGTGTCGAACCTATCGTTTACGTAAATAGCCCACTCATGTTTCTTAAAAGTAGAACCATATATGGTTATATGATAACATTTCCTGCCTCCTATTTCTTCCAATTTGGGTAAAACCTCGGCTATTCCAAAGCCAGCTTTTATTTTACCTGTTATATAGGAATCAAAATAAGCAATATAGTAAAGTTTTTCACCAGGTGAAAAAGCAAAATTTTCTACTTTCCTGTATTGAGCATAAATAGCAATTGTCATGAAAAACCACAAAAAATAATAACTCCATTTCATATGTTAAGATTTTGATTTATTACGTGGAATAAAAAAATCAGCAATCAATGCCCCTAAAATACCTCCAAACGCCACAGACTTAAAGGGTGTGGAAGTAATTGAACAACTCGATGTACATCCCCAATTGATATAATAAACATATCCTAAGACCCCTCCCACCAGAAATCCTACTAACCAAATCAACAATTTCTTACTTAAATTCATAATAATTAATTTACATTAAGTACGGATTTAAATTTTGCAACAATTGAGACTTGTTATGCAAACCCACCCATTTTTTAATGGCTATGCCATTTTTGAACAAAATAAGGGTGGGCAAATATTCTATGGCATAAGACTCGGATAAAGAAGGTGATTTGTCTACATCAACGCGAAATATATGCAACTTATGCTTAAGCGAATCTTTTACTTCTATCAACACCTTCTCCTGAATTTTACAAGGGAAACACCATGTAGCATAAAAATCCACTAAGACGAGCTTGTCTTGTATTGACGTAAAAAAATTTTTTTCATCAATTTGTGGAATTTGAGCGAACAGGACCGAAATATTAATAGAAAAAAAAACAATAGCTGCTTTCAACATTCTTTTTTAAATCACTAGCAATTTTAATACCATATTATTTTTCATAAGCTCCTTTTCTTATTATCTGTGAGTTTTTCATCATCCAGTTACCGCGAGCGAAGACATGGATAAGGTTGAAATCCTTATCAAGGATCAGTAAATCTGCATCATTACCCTCTTGAATAATCCCTTTACGTGGGAGCTTTAAAATTTGAGCAGGATTAAAGGTAAGTGGCAACAACGCTTTTTCTAAATCAACCCCTTCTTTTACTGCGTCTTTCAATTCTCGTAAATTGGCTTCAGGTTTTCCGACCTCAAGCCTAACCAAATTGCCTTGTTCATCAAACCCTGGTAATGATCCACCAGCATCTGAAGTGAAAGTAACACGTTCTAAGGGTAAATTTTCCTTAACTATACGACTCAAACAAGTTGATGGTTTGACTTCGTACTCAGGAAAATAAGGATAAGAACTGGTAGTAATATCAATATATCCGCCTGCTTTCAAATACTCAATGGCACTTTCAAATGTATAATCATTGCGATTACAATGAGTAGGCAAGAATTGTGTTAGTTTTAGCATGTTATGGCTGCGTTCGATGACTTGAAAAAGCGGGCGAAAAGGATCTTCCTGATCACCTAAATGAATATTGATAAGTCCGGCTTTTCCGCCCAACATTCCCCCCACTCGAGCATGTTCAGTCAGTCTTAACAACTCGTCTATGGTGGGCCAAGATGATCTATGGTCCGAAATAGCTATTTCCCCCACTCCAATTATTTCGTCAATCAGCGCTATGTCTTTACCAACATCACCCGTAAAAGTAGGGGTCGGCACTTGATAAGCTCCTACCCACATCCATGCTGAAATCCCTTCAAGTCGAAGAGCCTTAACTTTCATCAATACAGAAGCAAGATCGCGTGTAAGTCCATCTGTTCCCAAGCAACCTACTATCGTCGTTACCCCACCCTGAATAAAATCAGAAAGCATCATCTCTGGCGTACGAGTTGTGGGACCACCTTCTCCACCAGCTCCTGCCACATGGACATGTGCATCAATAAATCCTGGCACTACCGTTTGATTTTGAATATCAATAACCTCAACATCAACCCCCACCGGTAAGCCAAGGTCATCCCCTACAGCAACAATGATTTCTCCGGCTATTAATATATCCTTTTTCCCCAAATATCGAGGAGCATATACTTCACAATTTCTCAATAATTTTAACACCATACGTCAACTTTTTCTACAAAAATAAAAAACATTCGCAAACTCACATGCTACATTTCGTGAAAAAAAGATTCATAGCTAAGTTTTATACTAAAAACTTCTACTCAAAAAATCTTACATTTTTATTAACTTAAAAATTTGTGGCATTTTTGATAGCTTCACAAAGTAAATGCTTTTATCTAAATTTTTCAGATTAATGGTCATAAAAGAAACTTCCTCATCAGTTTTAAAAACACAATTTCCTTCCATTCCATAAATCTCAATTTTTTGCGGCACATGAAGTTTAATATTTAAATAATCATGCGCAGGATTCGGATAAATGAAAACGCGATCAAAGTAATCACTCAAACTAGTAACATCATAAAAGTGACAGGAAGAAGTATCGCTGCACCCTTGACTTGAAACGATCACTGCATAAAAACCACTCTGAACTGGTTCATAAGACTGATTGGTTGCATTACTAATAGGAGTCAGAAGCCCCCCATCACATTTGCACCATTGATAAAACGCATTGGGCATGTTAGCCCACAAAGACTGCCCATTTATGCTGACATTAGTATCTATCTCAACAACCGTCAGATTCACATAAATGACACTGTCACAACCGACTATATTGGGAATTACATCTGTATAATATCCGCTTGCATACCATGTAAATTGGCCACTTGGAGAAACAAAACTATCACATACCACGGGGGCTATTGTTGCTGAAGTAGAGTTTTTTATGGTTAGGTGTATGGTGATGATGCTGTCACAACCCAAGTTGTTGGTTAAAGTATCGTAATACGTTCCGGATGTTTGCCATGTGTAACTGCCACTTGGCGATGTATAAGTATCACAGGCAATATCGTAAATTTCTGAATATGTTTTTCCTTTTATTTCAATATTATGAGATATAGTACTATCCAGATAATTTAAAGTATCCTGAATATATAGCGATACGTGGTATGTTCCTGGTTGAGTGAAAGTGTAGATTGGATTTTTACTAGTTGAAAAGAGTAGTCCGTTTAGATACCACCTGTAGATGTCGCCATCCGTACTCTGATTATTGAAATGAACTATAGTGGAATCGCAGGAAAAATCTGTATGATAAGTAAAACGAGCTACAGGTAGGGATAATTTGGTAAAGTTACTTGAAATAGGAACACTCCATTGCCCTAAAGAATCAAGAAATTGAATATACAAAACATGTTGGCCCTTTTCAATTGTTGTCAGATCAAGATTATTTATAAATATAAAAGAACCGTAAACCGGGGAAGAAAAAGGTACAAAATGCATGCTCTGATCATCATCAAACCAATATCTATATGCCAATAGACTATTATGTATTTCTTGAAACTCTGAATTTTTTACAAAAACAGACGTTAATACTGGACTCCATCTTCCAACATTATCCTTAAAACGAAGATGTAAGGTATGTAAACCGTTAGCAAGTGATCCAAGTGGTAAAGATAAATTAAGAAAAAAATTGGAAGTAGGAGAAATATTCTCAGTAATATTATGATTATACTGATCATCAAACCAATATTGATAAGCTTGTATATTTTGAGCAAGATTAAATAAAGGCGGTATTTTATAAAACATGCATGAAATGACACTACTCCATAAACCTTCGGTAGATTGGGCACGAAAATTAAAAAAATGAATACCAGGATTTAGATGAGCTACAGAAAAATTTTCATTAATGTAAAGCATAGCCGTAGGTGTCACCTCAACATGAGTTCGACCTGAAAAGTTTTCATCGTACCAATATTCGTACGATTTTATCTCTTGCCCAGATAAGCTTAATAACCCCAAAAACAGTACCGCTGAAAATAACTTATTCATTTTGCGCACCAACTTTAATTTGTATGTTTAACATTCCATTGCTATCGGTCTGCGAAGCAATATTTTTTTGAATAATATGAGGGATTTTTGGAACAGAGCCTTCCTTCCAAGGAGCAGATCCACCATAAATCCCCACCTGAGTACCGTCATTTCCAAGCAAAACCGCAGGATTTTGCAGATGATAATTATACGAATAATCAAAAGTATTATTCGGGCAGTTAATAAAAATAGATGACTGAGGATAATCATGATAATTACCTGAGCTAAAATTAGAGGTATAATCAGGTGTAGTAATAAATAAATTATTCAATATTTGATTGTTCTCACACTCTAAAAAACCTACCCCAACAGTTTCTGAAAAAAAGATGTTATTCCGTATTATGGAATAATCGGTATTGTAAATTGGTACCCCACCATACCACGACCAATAGGGACTCCGTAAAAATATATTATTTGAAATTAGTGCATAATATCCATGATGAAAGCGATTTTGAAATATATTATTCCTAAAAACAAGGTGAGTTGTATTACTAAAATCTGCATTACTAAGTATAACATTTTGCTCTATAAGATTATACAAAGATGGATTTGATCTGTTTCCTGTAAAACTAATATTATTAAAAGCACATCTTCTTATGGTCACATAATCGACTTTATGACCAGGTGATGAATAGGAGATATTTCCATTGATATATAAACCTTCAAGATAGAGCGAATCAGCATCTGATTCTAGGATCACATTTCCCTGAACAATGGATTGCCCTGTTGCTATAGTAGAATCGGGATGATGACCAGCTCCAAAAATAACCAGCTTTTTATTGATATTGACAAACCAGAAGAAACCTCCTGATAAATACAGGGTATCCCCATTTTGTGCTGACTGGTATGCGAGGGAGAAAGCATTGTTTCCTTTAAATACTTGCGAACTACCCTGGTGGTGCAAAACAACAATGCCCTGTGGCAAAAGAAAAATTCCCTTAAACAATAAAAGTAAGAATAATGCTTTTTTCATTTTTATAACTTTTATTTTTCAAATATAATAGGTATTTTTAATTAAAATAATATATTTTTTTTTAAAAATTAATTATGAAAAAAATAATATGTGAATTTAAATAAATAAGTGACGTACAAAAATATTTTTTAGATGAAGAAAAGAAACATTAAATTCGCTAAATGTATTTGATAACGGTCAGCACGAAGCGATACGTTGAATAAGCAAGAGAAACCTTTATGGTGACAATGCAAGATGTAGTCACAATAATATATGACAAGCAGGTGTTTTTTCAAGTTCTTAGTATTCTGTTTCGTATTATATCTATGATTTTTACATAATTTTTTCAAAACAGACTTTTAAAAAGATGAGGTCTGTCATTATCTAAATATAAAATATCAAATCTATCAGTACAGTATAATGAATACAACAAAAAAAGGGTCTTTGACTTGACATGTAAAAGCAGTTATACATTAATTTATGGGCAAGAGAAAGACTATCAACAGGAATTAAGCAATTCGTTGATAAATAGAATATTTTACGAATACTAATAGGTATCGCAATTACATGAGATTTTGTATATCGATATGTAATAGCAAAGGGTATATTACTTTTGCATCATATTTAAGCTTCCTATTATGAATACAAGCATTTTACTGATTTTCGCGAAATTTTTTGCAAATACTTGCAAGTTCGGTTTAATTTATAAAATGATATACTAATGAAAATTACCCTATTTGCAGTTAAATTGGCTAATTTCTTCCTTTTACCAGTAATGGATAAATTTAATAAATGGTCAATCATGAATAAGTTATTCAAAACACATATTAAGATTGCATTTCACAAGTTAATTTAGTAATAATAAATACAATGAATTTCCCAAAACTGAAGACTTATAAACGTGTCAAAGAAAACAAAAGATACATTATAAAAGACCTCGTGATTATATCTCTTTTTAGCATTTTCCTGAGTACGATTTTATTTTTCATAAATGCTCTAATAGCTTTGGTTTTCTTCTTTTACATTTTCATATTATCCATTGTTATATACTTTTCATTTTACTATCCACTTCACCCAAGAAAATGCCCTAATTGCAAAAGAAAAATGTCACAATTTAATGACAACATTAATCCCATTACATATTATTGTGAATTTTGTAAGGTAAAAATTGAGACAAATTTTACTACAAATAACCTCACAGACACAACAAATAGCATTTAGAGCCATTAGCCAGGTTAAATTAACTGGAATGTTAAAATGAACTGAAACACAAGTCTTTTAACATTTGTTTTAAGATGTATAGAATTTTTCAACTTTGTTAGCAAAATTATCCTTAGATATCAGGAAGAAACATCTAGGCTCCGGGAGTCAACCATAATTTTTCTGCAGTTAGAACTGAAACCAATTGTTTCATCAATTTGTTTGAACCGTCGGAGACCTAAAGGCCTCTAAATCTTATTTTCTCTTTGTAACGGCTTAAGTGTAAAATGGAACAAAGCTTGCCCAACTATGGAATGATTGTTTGCTTGTGGTGCTGCAACTAATTCTCTAGTTAAATTTTCTTCCTCTCTTCGAAAACTTGTTTTGAATTTAACTCCAAAAATCCTATAGTTGCTTGTTTTTTAAAATTATTTTCTGCTCTTGTCGATTTTGGCTTCCAATCATACTGATGCGGAAGCATCGAATTTTAACTACCAACGATTAGCTACATACTGCAGTGGAGATTTCGAAGTTTTAAAACACTGCTCGTGATTTAAAACGAGATGTTTCCATAGTTCTAAACGTTCATTTTAAACTGGTGCTCAATCCTTAGCCACATAAGTAGAAACAAGTTGGACGTGTTTTGAATTTTATCCTCTTTTTGAATTTGCCAGCAAAGAGATTCATCTCCAAGTAAAACACATCACACCAAACATATATTCACGTTTAATCAGAATTAATAGTGTTATGAATTAATTTAATGAATAATTAAGGCAGATATGATAATGCTCTCTCTGCAGCTTCTCTTACCGGATAATACAAAATTTCACGTCCCCAGTAATCCGTTTTATACCCAATGAAATTACCAAATTCATCATAAAGAGGAATTTTATCAGTAAAAGTATCGAAAAGATACAGATCTCTAAGTTTATCCTTAGCTTCTTTGATTACTAAAATACCACAAAGATTACAGGCTATAATTCGGACGTATGGGTTTGCATGAGAAAGTAAACCTACAATATCGGAATTAAACTTTGAAATTTTATATTCCGCTATAACATCGACAAACGGTGCTGATATTGAACTTGCATGGGGTTTTATGGCTTTTAATTGAGTTATTCCTTGCTTGAGTATATTCATTATAGTTGCATCTTCTGCGGAAGAAATTTTACCCTTTTCTATACTCCATTTGACAAAATTATAAGTCATTTCAATAGATTTATTTTTGTAGTATTCAATGAAAATATTAAATAATTTGTTTTCTTGGTCTTTTGTCACGTTTACTTTTTTCTCTTCAAGATCTCCTGGACTGGATAAAAAAACCGGGAAACTTTCTGGTGCTTTATTATATACCGCATTGAAAAATGGCTGAGCTTCATTCGGACCTAGTGCATATTTAAAATAAAATTCTCTTGTAACTTTATTTCCACTTGCGATTTGTCCTTCAAGAAACTTTTGGTATGGTTCAGCATGGAAAGGTGCTATCCCTTCATATAAACCTTCGATGAAGGTTTTTCGTTTGACGGATTTATCGATTGATGCATCTGCATCATAAAGTGAACAAAATTTATTTTGAAAAGCAGGTTCCTCATAATAATAATACATAAATACCATAGGATTTTCTTTTCCAAATATTGCTCCCATTTGCTTGCCGAGGATGTAAGAAACGCTTTTCCCACAAAGCCATTTTGCAAAAGCTTCGGCTCCTTTTTCGTTTGATGGCCAAGTCTTGACAATGGCACTAAACTCTTCAATTAACTTTGCACTTTGAGCTTCATTTATTTTATTTGCTATATTCTCATTACTGATAATTTCCGAAGCCTCGGAAAGATATTTATCTTGTTTTATAGGGGTTTCACTTGAGCTAATATTTTCATACATTTTTAATATCTCATATCCAGTTTTCGACACTTCAACCTTTTTATATTTCACAGGATCCCGATAGGTTCCAATCACAATCTTCTCATCTAGGATTTTAAAAATAAATAAATTACCCCTGCTCCTTTGTTCTTCAACACAATCAATATCATAATAATCTCTCTGTATAGGAGATATAGGTTTATTATATGATTTTGCTGTTTTAGTGATAAGTTCCATGCAAATTTCCGTAATGATTTTTCCTGATTGATTGGTGTTTTTTACTGTATAAGCAGGTTTAATTTTCACGGTATAATATCCCTCATGTTCTGTTGTCAAATTATCTTTGTTAATAGTACAATAATATGCTGCTAAAAGCTTGTTAAACTCAAGACCTGCTTCTTTAATCTTATTTGGGTCGTCATTTGGATCTAAGTTAAAGATAAGCTCTTTAACCTTTAGTGGATCAATTACTTGTTGAGCCATAACATTCTTTTCTAAAAAGAATGTTATTAATGTGATTCCAAACAAAACTAAATTTCTCATACTTTTTCCCTCCATTGTTATTATTAAATGGTATTGCAAAATTAATATTTTTTTATAAATTTTCAACTCCTAAATAATTTTTTTATATTAACCTAAAATCAAACAAATAAAAATGTTTATTCGTAAATTTTATTAAATAAAAAATATTTAATTTTTCACTAATGGCTAAATATCACAAATATAAAATTTAATAAATTTTTTCTTTTATCCAAAGCTTAATACAGTATTTTCCCAATATTTGTAATCGGAGGAT
>JAOAAK010000006.1 GCA_026418905.1 Bacteroidales bacterium
TGGGCACCAAAGGTGCTCGACGTTCTGCAGGGTATCTGTTTTCTTCACGAATAGCTAATGTTTTCATACTTAGTTGTTTAATATTTTCAAACTTGGAAATTCATTATGCTATAGTACAAAAAAAGCTGCAAAAGCAGCTTCTGTGACTCCGGAGGGACTCAAACCCCCAACCTTCTGATCCGTAGTCAGATGCTCTATTCAATTGAGCTACGGAGCCATTTGTCTTTGCAAAAATAAAATATTTTTAAATTCTACAATGGTGTATTTTTGTTTTTTAATTTTTAACATGGCAGCAGTTATAGTAAATATTATCAATGGAAGTATTACTATTAAAAAACAACCAGTTCTTGAAAACATTACGATCACCATTGAGGAAGGGGATTTCTGGTATTTTCTAGGTAGGACTGGAAGTGGAAAAACAAGCTTATTGAAAGCTTTATATGGAGAAATAGCTATCACTGCGGAAAAGGCTGAAGTTGCTGGATTTAATCTACTTAAACTAAAACAAAAACAAATTCCGTATTTAAGAAGGAAAATGGGAATGGTTTTTCAAGATTTTCAACTTTTATCAGATAGAAGTATTTACAAAAATCTTGAATTTGTTTTACAAGCTACAGGATGGAACAAAAAAAATCAAATTGAAAAACGCATCATTGAAGTATTGGAAATGGTCGATATGCTCTCTCATATTCACAAAATGCCACATCAATTATCTGGCGGAGAACAACAGAAGGTTTGCATAGCAAGGGCATTACTCAACATGCCAACGTTGCTTTTGTTTGATGAACCTACTGGTAACCTCGATCCTATTTCCTCAGAAGAAGTATTAAAAATAATCATGAATCTCAAACAGCTCGGAAAAACCATCATCATGGCTACCCACGATGTTCTCATGGTCGAAAAATTTCCTGCATCCATTGCATGGTTTCATGATCGTAGTATTTCTGTTCTTAAGAAAAGCGATTTGAGTTCTATTTTAAATTCATATCAATAAAATCGAAAAACAAAAGCTTTTTATATTTGTCATTGAAAAACAACATCAGTGATTTTTAAAAATAAAAGTATTTGGATTGGCATTTCATTTGTTGTAGCTTTCTTCCTACTTTATTGGGGTATTAATTTTTTAAAAGGCAAGAATGTTTTTACTGAAAAAATTACTCTTTATGCCGAATACAATAACATTGCTGGTTTATCAGTAGCCAATCCTGTTATTTTAAAGGGTTATAAAGTTGGACAAGTTGATAAGATAGAATTTAAAGAAAATAATCCTGAAATTATAGTGGTAAGATTTGTTATTACAAAACAAGTGAATATTCCTAAAAATTCAATTGCTAGGATTACTTCTTACGATCTGCTCGGCAGTAAAGCTATAGAAATTATTCCTGGGAATAGTCCTTCTGTAGTTTCTTCAGGTGATTTTCTAATTGGCGAGATCGCCATGGACCTTAAACAAGAAGTGAGCATGCAGATCCTTCCTCTCAAATATAAAGCTGAGGAACTTTTATCTTCTTTCGATAGTGTTCTGACGGCTCTCCGGCTTATCTTCAATGAGCAATCTCAACAGAATATCAGATCTTCTCTCGAAAGTATCAGAAAAACCCTTTCGTCTATTGAGCATTCCTCCTATACCCTTGATACACTGCTCACAACCGAAAAAAATAGATTAAAGATGATACTTTACAATGTAGAATCCATCACTCAAAATTTGAAGAACAATAATGAGCTAATTACACAAATTTTTAGAAATCTTCATCAAATCACAGATTCTCTTACTCGTGTTAAATTCGTTGAAACCATCTCAAATGCCAATCAAACCATTTATCAATTCAATGAAATTGCTTACAAAATTAATAGCGGCAATGGTAGTATAGCTTTATTACTCAATAATGATTCACTGTATAGAAACCTTCAAAAATCTTTAGAAGATTTAGATTTACTCATCCAGGATCTACGACTTAATCCTCACCGGTATGTACATTTTAGCTTAATCGGCCCCATTCAAAAACAAAACAAATATAAGCCTCGCACTTCTGTACGATAAAGTAAACATAAAAATTCAAATCATGACGAAGCCTCTTCTTGTTACTGAACCTTTTTTACCTCCGATCGATGAATACATTGAACTCTTAGAAAAAATATGGGAACGAAAATGGTTAACTAATCAAGGGCCATTTCATCAACAATTGGAGGCAGAACTATGTTCTTTACTTAACGTTCCTTATATTTCTTTATTTTCCAATGGAACGTTAGCATTGATAGCTTCATTGAAACACTTTGAGATACAAGGAGAAGTCATAACAACACCTTTTAGCTTTGTTGCAACCACCCATGCCATTCGTTGGGCTGGAGCCTCACCGGTTTTTGCAGACATAGATTCCGAATATTTTAATCTCGACCCTCTTCAAGTAGAAAAAGCTATCACCGATAAAACCTCTGCTATTTTGGCTGTTCATGTTTATGGTAATCCTTGTCAAGTGGAAGAATTAGAACGTATTGCTCGCAAACATAATCTGAAACTTATCTTCGATGCGGCACATGCTTTTGCTGTCAGAAAAAAAGATAAAAGTATTCTTCTGTATGGAGACTTGTCAGTTTTAAGTTTTCATGCTACCAAAGTTTTTACTACCATTGAAGGAGGTGCTATCGTCAGTCATAACAAAGAGGAAAAAGAGAAGATCGATCAGCTTAAAAATTTTGGTTTCGTCAACGAAAAAACAATTTTGCTTGAAGGATTTAACGCCAAAATGAACGAATTTCAAGCAGCTTTTGGATTAGTCCAGTTAAAATACCTTTCTTCTCTTATCGAAAAAAGAAAAATACTCACAGAGCTATATCGAAATGGTCTTAGAGATATTGACGGAATTAAATTTCTTACCGATCAGCCAGGAATAGTTCATAATTATGCATATTTTCCTATTCTTATTAATGAGGAAATAACAGGAAAAAGTGCAGCATTTATTTATGAAGAATTTAAGAAATATAATATTTTCACCCGACGTTATTTCTATCCGCTTATTTCCAATCTTCCTATGTATCGACATCTTGCTAGTGCCCATCCGAGTAATTTACCGATTGCCAATTATGTATCCGAAAGAATTTTATGTCTTCCACTTTCAGCAAATTATACACCATCTCAAATTGAGTATGTTATAGATTCACTTAAGAGAATTATTTCATGAACACTTACATTTCATAAATAAGATGAGCGCTTACCTCCACATTTTTCCCCCTAATAACCATTTTCTTCATCATGCAATCCGTCTATGCCAAGATCATCCATCTCAACACATTTTCTGGGAAATTAAACCAACTCATGCAGTCGGTCTTAAAGAAAAAATTTCCGAGCGTATCATTGTTATTAGAGGTAATGTAAGCTTATTATTAAAATATCTCCGTAGTCACGCCAAAGAAATCTCGATGATCTTATTTCACAGCCTCTTAAAAGAAAACTTTAATGCAGCATGGAAATTGAAGCACCTTTCTTCTGAAATTCCTTTTGGTTGGGTTATTCATGGTGCTGAAGTAGTCCAATATCAAATTAATCCTGCTAAGTATTTATTACCCCTTACCAGAAAAGCTTATTATGCACTCGGTTATCACCGAACATTGCTTCCAATTTGGCGAAGTTATCAACGAGCGATCAAAAAAGATTTAAAGAGCCTACTTAAATATTTTACTTATTTTTTGCATTTTATGCCCGAAGAGATAGAATGGGTTAAGCAAGAACTTGGTCTGGTTAACACTCATCATAAATCTCTTTTTTTTACCTATGTTTCTCTTGAAACTTATCTTCCCCAACCTATTTCTATAAAAACGCAAATAGATAGGAAAAAACTTCTCCTTGCAAACTCTGCATCTTTTACGAGTAATCATTTGGACTTTATTTCCGATTTTCGAGACCAATTAATGGAAATAAAACCCGAAATTATCATACCTTTAAACTATGGAAATCATAAATACGCTAGTTATTTAACACAAAAACTATCTCGAAACAAAGAATTGAATTATTTTCTTTTGACTGAATATCTACCATTTGAGAGCTATCAAGAAATTCTTGCAAGTTGTTCATGCATGGTCTTTAATCATCTGCGTCAGCAAGGTCTTGGCAATTTAATGATAGGACTTTGGTCGGGTGCAAGAATTTACCTTCAGCCCTGTACATCTACGTTCCAATTTTTAAAGAAGAAGAAATTTTACATCTTTAACCTTAAGGAAGATTCACTCATCGTTGATTTTCTTCCCTACCCTCAAGTACTACATAATAGACGCCTCATCGAAGAAAACTTTTCATCCCCTCTAATCCAAAAAAAATTATTCAATACATTACCACCTGAATAAAAAGGTTATTTAGTTATTATCAAAGGTATAGATGTATCATTAATTCGCAAATAGTAGCTTCCTGCAGGTAAATCATGAACTTCTATACTTGAAGTTTGTTCTATAAAGAAACCTTGTTTGACACATTTGCCAAACATATCATATATTGCCCATTGCTCAGAAGAAATGTTTTTGAGATACAAAACATCACCAACCGGGTTTGGATAGGCAATGGGAGTTATGAGATCAATGGTTTCAATTCCAGCACCTGACTCAACGGTAGCTTTAACTTCGTCAACGAGAAGTTTGGTACCTTTTTGAGGAGCATAACCAGCAGATGAAATAAAAACAATATTCATCGAATCAGGTGTTTGAACACAGTTTAAATTTACCTGAAAAGATTGAAAAGAAGATGTTGAAAATTTATACATAAAATAACTAAGATCGATAGTATCGCGTGTTTGAGTGGATGAATTCCACTTAGTACAAGTTACTACAATAACCATGGTATCACTTGTAGCTGGAATATATTTGAATTTTCCACTGACCGAAAGAACCTTTCTTCCTTGGGTTGGTACTCCTGCATGAGAAAATGTAAGAGAAAACGTACCTATATCAAAATTTACTGGACTTAAAGAAAGAATACCAGGCAAGGTAAACAATACAGCATCAACCGTTTCTATCTCCGCAGAATAATTACCTGCATAGGCATCTGTACTTTGCTTTACTGTATGCAAAGCATAAAAGCCAAGGTCGATCTTTAATTCGTTCCAATTAGTAGGTGTATTTTGATCGGACCAATTTTCAAATCCACCGTTTGGAACAATGATAGGTGCTTGAGCAAAAATATAACCAAAAATTACTAATGCTAATAAGGTTACTATCTTTTTCATATCACTATTTTTGTTTGCTAATATAATGAAATTTTATGAAACAAGCTTTAATTTCAATTTGGGCTAGTGGCAATGGGAGCAATGCGGAAAATATTGTTCGATTTTTTCAGAATCACCCTTATATTAAAGTTGATAACATCTTAACCAACAAAATTGATGCTGGTGTCATTATAAAAGCGAAAAATTTAGGCATACCTTGTTTTTATTTTCCTTCTAAAGATTTCACCAATGGAGAAAAAATTCTGACTTTTTTGCAAAAAAATAAAGTCTCACACATTGTTCTTGCTGGATTTCTCATACGAGTTCCTGAATCAATTATACAAAAGTTTAGAAACAAAATCATTAACATTCACCCTGCCCTACTTCCAAAGTATGGAGGAAAAGGTATGTATGGGAGATACGTTCATGAAGCTGTTATAAAAGACAAGCAGACAAAAAGCGGCATCACCATTCATCTAGTTGACGAAGAATACGATCATGGAAAAATTGTTTTTCAATATGAAATAGACCTTGATGAAAATGAATCACCCGAAAGTTTAGAACACAAGATACATTCTCTGGAGTATCAATTTTATCCTGTTGTCATTGAAAAATGGATCATGGGAAAGCTATTTATTTAGCATAAGAAATAGCTCTTGTTTCACGAATGACTGTTATCTTGATCTGACCTGGGTAAGTGAGTGATTCTTGAATCTTTTTACTTAGTTGAAGTGAAAGAGTCGTAGCATCTACGTCACTAATCTTTTCAGCTCCTACAATAACTCTGAGTTCTCGACCAGCTTGGATGGCATATGCTTTCTGAACACCATCAAAGCTCATAGCGATGCTTTCAAGTGCTGTAAGTCGCTGCAAATAACTTTCAATGACCTCTCGTCGTGCACCAGGTCGTGCACCTGAAATGGCATCACATGCTTGAACGACTGGTGCTAATAAGGTTTGCATTTCGACTTCTTCGTGATGCGAACCAATAGCATTAACTACATCAGGGTGTTCATTGTATTTTTTAGCAAGATTCATCCCTACAATAGCATGCGGCTCATCCAGCTGAACATCAACAACTTTGCCTATATCATGGAGTAACCCAGCTCTTCGTGCTAACTTTGGATTTAGCCCTAGTTCACTAGCCATGATACCGCAGAGTTGAGCAACCTCAATGCTGTGCTGCAAAAGATTTTGTCCATAAGAAGTTCTATACTTCATCTTACCCACAAGACGAATGAGCTCGACATGCATGTTAGAAAAACCAAGATCATACACAACCCTTCTACCAGTTTCAATAATCTCTTGCTCCATTTGTTGCTTTACTTTGGCTGCTACTTCTTCAATACGAGCTGGATGAATACGTCCATCTCTGACAAGAATTTCAAGCACTTTTCGAGCAATTTCTCTTCGATATGGGTCAAATGAACTAATTGTGATTGTCTCAGGAGTATCGTCGATGTTAATATCAACACCTAGTATGGTTTCAAGTGTCTTAATGTTACGCCCCTCTCTTCCAATGATTCTTCCTTTCATCTCATCGCTCGCAATGGTAAAACTAGACACAGAAGCTTCGGCCGATACGTCGGCAGCTATTCTCTGAATAGTTTCAACAATAATTTTCCTTGCTTCTTTCTCGGCATTGAAGCGTGTTTCTTCGATAATATCTTTAGCTCGAGTTATAGCCTCACGTTTTGCCTCATCAAAAAACCTATTGATAAGTTCTTCTTTTGCTTCTTTCGCAGATAAACCAGATATTTTTTCAAGCTGCTCTATGGTTTGCTTACGCAATAATTCAATATCTTCGTTCTTCTTTTGAATGCTTTCCAGTTGCTTATTCAAGTTATCCTTCATTTCTTGCAACTCTTTTTCCTTCTTTTGCAGATCCTCTATCTTTTGATTGTACAGAAGTTCCTTTTGCTTAAGTTTAGTCTCGTAACTTAATAATTTTTTTTCTTGTTCTTGCTTATAACGTTCAACCTGAGTTCTGCTTTTTTCAATTTCAGCTTTCATTTGTAAAAATTGTTCCTTAGCTTCCAGTAGTTTTGCCTGCTTCATCATTTCAGCCTTGTTCTCTGCTTCTTGTAACAGTTGATTTCTCTTTTTATGTGCGTTTTTCTTAAACAAAAAATTCCATGTCAGAAAAGCGGAAATCAACACGACAATCTCAACGATAATCAAAATCCAATGTACATTCATACTTAAGAAAGATTTTAGTTAAACATGCAGAAGAGAAGCTTACCAACAGGGAAGAATCAAATATTTTTCTTTGAGAAAGAATACAAGGACTTCTGTGTTTCCTTGTACAGCCTATGTAAATATTCTTTAAGTTGATCTTCTTCCTTTTTCCTGGATAGTTCACTTTTATGTTTTTCCAATAATACATCAATAAGCATCAGTAAAGCTATTTCAAATAGGTCTTTACGAGGATATTTCTTTTGCAAACCAATGAGTGTTTGCTCTATGGAAGAAGCAATATTTTTAACATCCGATACATGTTCGGGGGATACAGAAACAACAAGAGGCCTTTGAAGCAATATCAGTTCTAATTTTTCTATACGATTATTAGTTTTTTCTGGTTTCATTCTTCTTTAAGATAAGTTAAACATGTGTCGATGTCCTGAATTAACGTTTTTATTTCTTCCCTGTTGATCATAGTAGGAAGTGCGGCATGTGAAAACCCCTTTCGCGTCTGCAAAAGTTCTTTTTGTAAATCGTCAATGGCAGCTTGCAAAAAAGCTTTTTCTTCCATCCACTTAGTTTTGTTTTCAAATACAGCCTGAAAATAAGTTTGCAAGGTCAAATCTAGTTTAGCAATAAGTTTAAGCACTTCCTCCATGTTTCTCTTCCAATATGCAAAATTAAACAAAAAAAATTTTTTGTTTTAAGATATAAAAAAAGCTGTCCGAAGACAGCCTTCAAAAAGAATAAAATAAATTACTGTTTTGATCTGGACTCGTTTACAATAATTTTTCTTCCTTCTAAAATGGTCCCATTTAAAGATTGAATAGCTTTTTTAGCTTCTTCATCGTTTCCCATGGTCACAAAACCAAAACCTTTGCTCCGTCCTGTAAACCTATCGGTTATAACGGTAGCAGATTCTACTTCTCCGAACGTAGAGAAGACTTCTCTTAGATCATCACTTGTGATCCTGTAATTTAAATTTCCAACGTAAATAATCATAATGATGCTACTTTTTGAACATGCTAGATAAGGTAATCCAGAAAAGTGCTTCCCGCAACGAATCTGAAAACTTAAATAGCATGACAAAGATACAACATTATTTGAAATTATGAAATTAAATCACATTAAAACAAAATTCAAAATTAAGTCCACGACAAATGCTGATCCTCCCCACAATATTACATTCTTAACAAGTTTGGATCTAGCTATATCCTGATATCCCAGAATGTAGTATTTGTTCATACCTTCACTTAAATATTTTTTGGGAAAATAGGGGACAGTATATGCGAGAATAAGTGCGACTAAACCAGGAATAGAGAGCGTATAAATTGGACTAATATCTAATATAAAACCTGCTAAAGTTATTCCAAATACAGCAGGACCAATGAGATAATTATGAAAATTTTCCCTTGCAAAGCGAGCACCTTCGATATAACTTTTGATTTCATTAGTATCTTCTAAGTTCTCAATGCTATCCTGAGAATAGAGGATTTGATGGTTTCCATCAGCATATATGATCTCAAATACAGCCGAACGCGAAATCAACTTAGGTTTCATCCTACCCTGAGAATTAACAAATCGTTGATTGTCTTTTAAAAACTCAATATTAACTGAATCGACGCGTGTAACCTGCAAGTTGTACATTAGCTTCCCATTGTAGAATACAAGTGTATCACTCTGGGAAAAAACTATATTTAAACACCACAAAAAAAAAGTTAATTGTATGATATTTCTCATAAAAAAAAATGATAACAAAATTATGAAATAACTTTCAGAACTCATCAGTAATACTACTTATTTTTGTCAAAAATAAAAACCATGATAAAAAATAATTTTTTCAACAGGCATATAGGCCCCTCAGAAAACCAAATTCAATTTATGCTCAATGAATTAGGATTGCATTCATTGAACGAACTCTTAGCAAAAACTATCCCAGATAGCATAAGAAGTGAAAAACCACTTCCATATTTTGAAGGTTTAAATGAATTTGAACTAATTCAAAAAATGAAAGAATTTGGAGCTCAAAATAAGATTTACAAGTCATTTATTGGCCTCGGTTACTATGGGACTATCATGCCAGGTGTCATTCAGAGAAATATTCTTGAAAACCCCGGCTGGTATACTTCATATACTCCATATCAAGCAGAAATCAGCCAAGGAAGGTTGGAAGCACTTTTAAATTTTCAAACCATGGTTGTCGATTTGACTGGCTTGCCTATAGCCAATGCATCTATGTTAGACGAAGCTACTGCTTGTGCCGAAGCTATGATTATGACTTATAATGCTCGAAGTAAAGAAAAAATCCAAAATGGAGCTAATGTTTTTATAATTTCTGATCGATTATTTCCACAAAGTATTGAGGTTATCAAAACTAGAGCAAAAGCTCTCGGCATCGAAACACGCATAGTAGATGTACAAAATCTAGACTTGAACGATAAAGTATTTGGTTTGATTGTCCAATACCCAGATCAATATGGAAGAATTGATGATTTTAAACCACTGATTGAAAAGGCACATCAAGTTGGGGCTTTGGTCATTATGGCCGCAGACATCTTGTCATTAACACTTCTTACTCCTCCCGGTGAAATAGGAGCAGATATTGCTGTAGGTTCTACACAACGCTTCGGTATTCCAATGGGATTTGGTGGACCTCATGCAGCTTACTTTGCCGTTAAAATGGATCTTGTAAGACTTATGCCCGGTCGAATTATTGGCTTGTCTAAGGATCGAAATGGGAGAAAAGCCTTGCGGATGACTCTTCAAACTAGAGAACAACACATAAAACGTGAAAGAGCCACCTCAAATATATGTACTGCCCAAGCACTTCTTGCTATCATGGCAGGTATGTATGCAGTCTATCATGGACCTGAAGGCTTAAAAAAAATAGCACTAGATATTCATGGACTTACAACTCTTTTTAATCATCATATCAAACAACTTGGATATGAACAACTCAATGACAATTTCTTTGATACTTTACATATCAAACTACCCGAAAACGTTTCTATTGACAAAATTCGAGCTCAAGCCCTTGAGAATAAAATGAATCTTAGATACATCAACCACGACGAAATTGGCATTAGTTTCGACGAAACATCCACCATCGATGATGTCAAGATTCTTTTGAATATTTTTGCTACAGCTAATAATGCTCCTCATTCTTCTATATTGGAAATCAATTCCTTAAATACTTATGATTCTTCAAAAACTTCATTGGATGAAAAATTTATTCGTACTTCACCCTATTTGACTCATCCAATCTTCAATACATATCACAGCGAAACTGAAATGATGCGCTATCTTAAATATCTTGAAAACAAGGATCTTGCACTTAATCGTACGATGATTCCTTTAGGAAGTTGCACGATGAAGCTTAACGCGGCCACTGAATTATTTTATTTATCCTGGCCAGAATTCGGAAACCTACATCCTTTTGTGCCATCCGATCAAGCACAAGGAATTTTGAAATTATTGGAGGAATTTGAAGAATATTTGAAGGCCATTACTGGCTTTGAGAAAGTAACATTCCAACCCAACAGTGGTGCTGCTGGGGAATATACTGGATTATTAACAATCAAAGCTTATCATGAATATCACGGTCAAGGACACCGTAACGTATGCCTTATTCCGGCTTCGGCTCATGGAACAAATCCTGCATCAGCTGCTATGGCCGGCATGAAAGTGGTCGTAATTAAAACTGATCCATACGGTAATATCGACATCGAAGATTTAAAACTCAAAGCTGAACAAAATTCGCAAAATCTCGCTGCATTAATGATAACTTATCCTTCAACACATGGTGTATTCGAGCATCATGTGAAAGAAATAATCGATATTGTTCATCGTCATGGAGGTCTTGTATACATGGATGGAGCTAACTTAAATGCCCAAGTTGGATATACGAACCCCAGCACTATTGGAGCAGACATATGCCACCTCAATTTGCATAAGACATTTGCTATCCCTCATGGAGGAGGTGGTCCAGGGGTTGGTCCTGTAGCTGCTAACAGCAAATTGGCTCCTTTCTTACCAGGTCATCCCTTTCAAGAAAAAACCAGTGATTTGGCTACTACAGCTGTTTCAGCAGCACCTTACGGAAATGCACTTGTTATACCAATTTCCTATGCTTATGTTAAAATGATGGGATCGGAAGGTTTAAATAAGGCTACGGCAGTTGCCATATTGAATGCTAATTACATCATGAAAAAACTCGAACCTTACTACAAAATTGTTTATCGTGGTGAAAATGGTTTCGTTGCACATGAATTTATTTTGGACTGCAGAGAATTTTACAAAATAGGCATTACGGAAATTGACATTGCTAAACGACTTATGGATTATGGTTTTCACGCGCCAACTGTTTCCTTTCCTGTTCACGGGACATTGATGATCGAACCTACTGAAAGTGAACCTTTTTCTGAAATACAAAGATTCATTGATGCCATGATATCTATTCGAAAGGAAATTCAGGAGATAGAAGAAAATAAATATTCAAAGGACTACAATCTGCTAAAAAATGCACCTCATGTCCTTGAAGATTTCATTCAACATGAATGGATCTATCCTTATTCAAAAGAAAAGGCTGCGCAGATTCCACCTCACGGTCAGAAATACTGGCCATCAGTTGCCCGAATCGATGAAGCCTATGGCGATAGAAATCTTGTTTGCACGTGTGAACCTATTGAAAATTACATGTAAAACATTTTTAAAAAAATTGTTTTTTTTGTTTTTTTTAAAAAAAAATATAATTTTGCATTACAAAATCTAATGCCTATGAAAAAGTTATTTACCATCGTATTAGCATTTGCTACCGTAGGGTTAATTTTTGCCCAGCAATTTGCAGGAAAACAACAAATTGAAAAATTCTATCAATTACCTTTTAAGTCATCAGTAAAAACTCCGACTGACACTTGTGGTTTTTCACCTTATTTCATTCCAGAATTTGCTCCAAGCCAGCAAGTTTATTTATACTCCTATACTGGTGGTGGCTATGTTTTTGGTAACAATGTAGACGGAGTAAACACATGTGCTCAGGGATATGTTTATCAGGGTACTGTAGGTATTGAAGGTTGTGCGTTTCTCTTTGGTGCTAAACACCAAACAGCAAACAGTACAATGACCGTCAAAGCATATCTGGTAAATGGACAAGCAAAAAATGAAAATAACACTACTACACCTGGTCCGGGAACACTGCTTGGAAGTACCACATTAACCATGAGCCAAGTTGACACAACATGGCCCAATTTTACTATCGTATCATTTGCTCAACCTCTAGCCGCTACCAATGATTTTGCTGTAGCCATTGATTTTAACCAACTTTCTCCCAATGGAGATACAGCTGGGCTTGTTTGTGATATGGATGGTGATGCTAATCAGCTTGATTATGCATTTCATCAATATATGGGTACATGGTATGTCACTGATTATGCATTCGGTGGTCTAGATGTTAACATAGCCATTTTCCCCATTGTCAACAGAAATTATGTTGGACTTGATGCTGAACATTCATTCTATGGTATGCGTTCCAATAGCTATCCTAACCCTGCTAGTGATCAAGTGACAATTGAATACGTTCTAGATAATTCTACCGAAGTCACTATAGAAATTCTTGGTTCCAACGGACAACTCATTGCTGAATACAAACAAGGCCTAAAACAAGCTGGTAAGCATTCTTTTGATGTCAATGTAAGCAACTTTGCAAGTGGAAAGTATTACTTTTCTATTAAATCAAATGGAAAAAGACTTATTAAATCTTTTGATATAGTGAAGTAATTTTTTCTCGTAAAAGAATATGAAACTGCCCCTAATGGGGCAGTTTTTTTTATCTTTATCTTAAATTCAATCACATTTTATCAATTTATTTCTCTTAAAAAATAGGTAAATTCTTTTTCTCATTTTTATTTTGTCATTCCAATTGAGAGTAATATGATGTGGATAACAATTTTATGCTTTTTCAATAATGAATCAATAATAAACCCTTCCTGTGTGGAAGGGTTTAATGATAATTATTATTCTTCTTATAAATTAGTTAGTTAAAAGGAGGAGTAATTGATTTTCTTTTTGGGAAACAGATATTTGAGCATTATTTCATGAGAAGAAGGATAGACGTTTTTAAGATCGGTAGTAGCATAATCGTAAGAATAACCTAACATGACTTTATCCATCATTAGAATTCCTAGACTTATAGAAAGAGCAGCACGGGTTCTATAAACAAAGCCAATCCAATAGCGTTCATTTAGCTCAAGTCGTACACCAGCATCCAATTGCAATGGTGCACCTTGAGTTGTTTTAAACAACACATGAGGTTCTAATATAGATTTTTCACCACTGGGAATACGAACACCTCCTACAGCATAAAAATGGCGATAAAGAGTGCCAACCTGGCTCTCACTACCAAACTTAACAGAACCATTCAAAAGTTGAGGAATCGAAAAACCAGCGTAAAAAAACTCTCCATGGATAAACGTTGATGCAGTAAAATCAAAAAACGAATTACTTTCTTTAATTCGTGGAATCACCTGTTCAGCATTATCATTAAAGGTTAAAAGAGAACCATCTACATTGATATTAGCAAATTGTCCAGACAAACCTAAGGCCCAATATATGTTTTTCACAACTTCTAGTCTATAGGTAAATCCTAGATCAACGCTAAAGCGGGTATAAGCCCCAACCTTGTCAGCTATCATCATGCTACTTAGGTTTGATCCCATGTTAAGAGGACCATGTATAGTAAGAACCGATGTCTTGGGTGCACCATCTAATCCTGTCCACTGATTTCTGTAAAGCAATCCAATTTCGAAACGTTCTGAAGATCCAGCACATGCAGTATTATATAGCAAAGGGTTGAAATAATATTGGCTATAGAGGGGCAGCTGTTGAGCCCTCAACCAGCTGCCTATCCCTATAACTGAAAACAAAATGAAAATAATTTTTCCTTTATTCATAATATTACTCTCTAATGATTGTTACATAGCCAGCAATGATTGGATCTCCATTTCCTTTGTCAAATACAAAATAATAGGTACCATCTGGCAAGGGTTTACCAATGGAAGTTCCATCCCAGTCATTGAGGTATGGCTTGGCTTCATACACTTTGTTACCCCAACGGTTATAGACAGAAAGCTTGTTTTTCGGGTATTTTTCGGCATTAGTAATCATCCATACATCATTAATTCCGTCACCATTAGGACTGAATGAATTGACAAAGCTTACATCTCCAGGGGTTTGATTCCTCATCAAGTATACATAAACGGTATCCGTACTTGAACAAATCCCATTAGAAACCAAAAGAACATAGATGGTAGTATCTTTGTTCACGCAAGCAAGTGGTGTGGGAGTTTGAGGATTGCTAAGTCCATAAGGTGGATACCATTGGTAAGTCACATTGGGTGAAAGACTAAAACCTTGAAGCATCACACACGTATCGGTTTGGGTAGCCATCAAATCAGGACCAGCATCTACGTGAGGTCTATCTACAACATTTACCCGTACGGTATCATAATCCACACAGCTGCCGTTGGACGTAGCAAATACGTAGTCAATCGTATAAGGAGGACTTGCCAAGGGCGAAGAACTTGAAGGATCGTTCAATCCTAATGATGGTTGCCATTGCATCTGTACACCACCAATTCCATATAATTGAATAGTGTCTCCTTTGCATATGGACACGTCATTTCCTGCAAAAGCAGTTGGAGCCTCAAGTACTCGCACCTCTAGACTATCATATGAAGAACAACCGGAATTAATATCAGTTACATGTACCCCTACGTATGCGTAGCCAGTATCGTAGAAATGTACTAATACGTCGTGAGTTCCATTTCCACTAACCACATATCCATTGTTAACAGTCCAAAGGTATGAAACATTGGGTAGATGATACGTAGTATAGTTTTCATTAGCAGAAAGGCAAGCTATGGAAAATCCTAGCACATTAGCTGAAGGACGAGGATAAACATTGACAAATACAGGATCTGAAATCTGACTACATCCATTGTTGTTGTAGACTCGTACATAGTACATTCCACCAGACGTTACTGTAATGGATTGGCTTTGTTGATTTCCAGGATACCATGTATAGGCATCGTACAATGAAGTAGTAAGAATGACACTATCGCCTGAACACAGATTCAAAGAACCTAAAGGTGTTATAATAGGTTTAGAAGGTGATGGCAAAACGTTAACCTGAATTGGTGCTGACGTAGTTCTACATATGTTCCCTACTTCAACGTAATATGTTCCACCATTACGCACAACTATGTATGCTGTTGTATCACCCGTAGGAGACCAATGGTACGAAATCCCAGGTGATGACATTAAAATTACACTATCACCCTGACAGAAGGTGGTTGGTCCACTAGCTGTAATTGTAGGAACAGGTGGATATGCTTCTACATTAATTGAAATAGGTTGACTAAAAGCATAACATGATGTTCCGTTACCAACACGAACATAATAGTTTCCAGATTGTTTTACTGTAATACTTTGTGTAGTTTGACCTCCTGGATACCACAGATAATCACTTGCATTCGAAGATGTGAGGATAACACTATCACCCACACAGAACGTAGTGGGACCTGAAGCAGTTACAACAGGTGTAGCAGGTGACGGTATGACAGTCACGGTCAAAGTATCACTTCTTGCAGAACAGGAACCACCGGAATTGACATCCACAAAATACTGACCGCTGCTTGTAACCACTATGCTTTGAGTTGTCTGACCAGTAGGATTCCACAAATAGCCAGTAGCAGAAGATGAGGTCAAAATTACACTATTTCCACTACAGAATGTAAGGGGCCCTGACGCTGTGATAGTTGGCTTAGCAGGTTTAGGATGAACAGTAACGACGAGCGAATTGGAAATAGCGCTGCAACTCCCACCACCAACCATAACGTAGTATGTTCCTGGATTTCTAACCACTATGCTTTGAGTGGTTTCACCATTGGGAAACCATTGATAATTTGGCGCAGGAGTGGAAGTTAAAATAACACTATCCCCATGACAAATATTCAATGGTCCCGAGGCAGTAATGGTCGGTGTCGAAACTGGAGTTATAGCATTCACTACCACGGGATCACTAATGTTTTTACAGCCAATGTTATTGAATACTTCAACATAATAGGTCCCACTGTTGTATACAGTTATCGTTTGGGTTGAATCGTTGGTTGGATACCATCGATAACCGTATTCAGGTGAAGAAGTCAAAATGACACTATCACCTAAGCAAAATGTTAAAGGTCCATTAGCAGTAATCGTAGGCTTAGGTGGTGAATTGAGAACAGTAACATTTACTGGATTAGAAAAAGAAGTACATCCTGTTCCATTGCCCACCTCAACAAAATAAGCACCAGGGGTCTTAACTACGATAGATTGGGTTGTTTGTCCTCCTGGATACCATCTATAACTGGAAGCAACAGAGGACGTTAAAATCACACTGTCACCATTACAGAAAGAGAGAGGTCCACTAGCAGTGATGGTAGGTTGAGCAGGTGAAACACCAAAAGTGACAGTAACCGGATCGGAAAGCCGCTTACAATTGTTACTATAAGTTACACTCACTCGATATGTTCCACTCGTATTGACTGTAATTTGCTGAGTTGTTTGATTGGTTGGTATCCATAAGTAGCTCTGAGCAGGTGAGGATATGAGATCAATCGTATTTCCAGTGCATACGATAGGGGGACCACTTGTCGTAATAAGTGGTTTAGGTGCTGGAAGATTAGTTACGGTCACCACATTAGAAACATTCTTACATCCCTGTGGTGATGTCACTGTTACTCGATAATTGCCACTGGTTTTAGCATAAATACTTTGCGAGGTTTGACCTGTATTCCATTGATAAGTCATCCCGTTTGGATTAGCAGTCAATAAGACCGAATCACCTTCGCAAAAAGTAGTTGGACCCCCAGCTGTAATAGATGCATTGGGAAGAGGATGAACTGTGATATAGTTATTTTTTGTAATCGTACTACCAAATGGACCATAATAAGCTGTTAAAGTAATATTAAAAGTACCGGCATTACCAAAAACAGCATAGGTGTTTTGAGCATTTGGATTCTGAACATACGTAGCCCCACTAATATTCCAGTTCCAAGCTGTGGGACCCGTAGAAAGTACCATACTCTGATCATAGAAATAAATGGTGTCTCCTTGACATATGACGGTACGGTTGGCGGTGAAATTCGCATACGGATAACAACCGGCAGGGAGGAATTCCATGTGAAAACCATCATTGTTACCACCAGCATAAATATTGGGAAATGAAAATGGATTGCAACTGGTTTGCTGGAGGAATCTCATGTCGTAGCCGTCGTTTTGGCCCCCTGCGTAAATGTTAGGAAAGGCCATGGGATTGCACGTTACCTGAGAAATTTGCTCCATCATATGGCCGTCATTATTTCCTCCAGCATAGATGTTAGGAAAGGCCATGGGATTGCAGTTAACTTGAGCAAGTAATTGCATGGAAAATCCATCGTCATTACCACCAGCATATATGGGAGGAGGAGCAGGAGGATTACATATGGTCTGAACGATGGAAGCCATTAAATATCCATCGTCATTACCACCAGCATATACATTAGGAAATGCAAGGGGATTACACGTAATTTGAATAACTTGTTCCATGATGTGCCCATCCTGATTTCCTCCCGCATAAATATTGGGAAAAATCAAAGGATTGCAGGAAACTTGACTAAGGGAGGACATGATGTGCCCATCTTCATTACCTCCTACATATACGTTAGGAAAAGGAGGAGGAGCACAGCTAGTTTGATTTACATTACTGCTATTGTATCCGTCATCGTTTCCTCCTGCATAAATATTGGGAAAAGAGGCAGGATTACAGTTGGTCTGAACTATAGCTTGATGGGAATGTCCATCCTCATTGCCTCCTGCATAAATGGAAGGGTATGCATATCCGCAAACACTCTGACTTACTTGACTAATTACAAAACCACCGCCGGCACCACCCACATACTGGGCGCAGAGAACCACTACCCAGATGGTCAACAACATGAAAAGGGGTGCACGTCTTGCTAACATACATCATAATTTTATCTTACTCCCCGACCACCTACAGTAAACCAACGAGACTCGCTGGATGTATTTCCATATCCAAAATATGGGTAAGAAGGATCAAAGTTAGCGCTTCTATCTGATATTCTAAGTTGCGAAGATGAGGAATTCCAAGCGCCTCCTCTTAATTCAAATCTCCAATAAAATCTATCACCACCACCCTCCCAAATTTGAACGTCAAATACGGACCAATTATTTACATCATAGGTACCTGTTGTATTTAGTTCTCCATTCCCTACATCAAAGTAGGTTAAGTTATATCCATTTCCACTACGATTACATCCACCCCATACGATTTCATAAACATTACCTCCTAGATTTTGTACTCCATAGAAAGAACTCCCTGACGTAAGTCGGTTGGTGGAAGATGTGGCAGAAAAGCCAACGCGCGGGGGACCGCCACTCGAAGCACCATGAGCTGCCAAACCAGGCCCTGTTACCTGGGAAATTTCGCTAGGTGTACCTGCATTGAACAATGCTCCAGAATGAGCT
>JAOAAK010000007.1 GCA_026418905.1 Bacteroidales bacterium
GTGATTCTTGCATTACCGACGACGTGGAGTTTTTGTGCTGGGGTGGTTGTTCCGATGCCTACGTTACCGGAGTTAGTTGCGAGGAAGGTAGAGGAGTCGATGCGTGCAGATCCTTGTGTATGGAGTTTATGGAGTGGGTTAGTTGTTCCGATGCCTACTCTTCCGGATGATGTAGCGAGGAAGGCATTGGTTTCGTTACGGAGGGAACCTTGTACGTGGAGTTTTTCAGTAGGGCTAGTGATGCCGATACCCACATTGGTGCCGTTGTCGAAAATTTGGCTGCAGACGCCTTGAGATCCATTGGATTTAAGTACGTAATTGGTGTTATTACATGAGACGCCGCCAGGGAGGCTGCTTACGCTGCTCCATGTTCCATTTCCGAGGAGAACTTCTGTATTATTTCCGCTGAAATTGGTTAGGCCCAAGTCACCGGCCGAGTTACTTGTTACGATGGCGCCGTTGGCACCTGAGGCAATGGATGTGATTCTTGCATTACCGACGACGTGGAGTTTTTGAGAGGGGTTGGTTGTGCCGATGCCCACGTTACCGGAGTTAGTTGCAAGGAAGGTAGAGGAGTCGATGCGTGCGGATCCTTGTGTATGGAGTTTATGGAGTGGGTTAGTTGTTCCGATGCCTACTCTTCCGGATGATGTAGCGAGGAAGGCATTGGTTTCGTTACGGAAGGAACCTTGCACGTGAAGTTTTTCGGTAGGGTTAGTGATGCCGATACCCACATTGGTACCATTGTCGAAAATTTGGCTGCATGTTGCTGTTGAACCATTACTTTTAAGAACAAAATTTGTGTTGTTGCAACCGACGGGTCCAGGTTCGCCGTGGCATACATATCGTGTTAAGCTAGGAATTACTTCAGAGGGTTCTAAAATGTTGTTATCGTTGAGGTCAATACCAAATTCTACTTTGATTCCTCCGTAAGGGCAATTAGGACCTGCTGGTTCATTGGACGTTGCGAAAAGTCCATTGTGGCCGTTTCCACCACTGCCTCCACATAAAGATTTCCATTGGTTGATAAAAGCATTGTAGTACATCATACAGTTGGAGTCCAGGTCAAAAACAAGTAATCCATGAGCTGGAGATGTGATGGAGATTCTTTGAGCAGCACTCATCCGCGGGATAAGTAAACCTTTGCTGGTAGATGAAATGTCAAGCATTGCAGATGGGTGCGGCAAGGCACCATTCTCATTAATTCCTACATTTCCACTTTGAGCAAGAATAAAATTAACTATAACAATCAATAAAAAAAATACATAATTTTTCATATTTTTTCTTTTTAAGACAGTTTTAAGTGAATAAAGTTAAAGAAAAAATAATTTTTTAGGATTTTGTTAAAGATGTGATTTTTTTGTAAATTTGCACATCTTTTGTGGAAGAGATTCTTTCGCAAAAGAAAATTAATGTTAGTCTAACCAAAAGGAATACCTGATGGAAAGAAGAATAGGAACAATTACCATTGTAATTTATCATCTTAGTAGTGTTTTTGAGGTTCAAAAAATATTAAGTAATTTTCATGAGATTATTTTAGCACGGCAGGGACTTAATTTTAAGGATGAAAACCTTCATGTGATTACGCTTATTGTTGAAGGAACTGTAGATCAATTCAATAGTTTAACAGGAAAATTAGGGAGATTACCTGGGGTAGAAGCTCGAAGCCATAGTATTGTAATTAAAACTGATAAGATATGATATTTAAGCCAGAAAAATATAGTATTCCCGATAAACGTATCGAACCTTTCATCGATCCCGATGAAATATGGAAATATATCCATGAAACTACGAGCGACAAGGTATCTGTAAGAGCTGTTATTCAAAAAGCCCTTGATAAGCAACGGCTTAATTTGCATGAAACTGCCATTCTAATTAACGCAAAGGAACCAGAACTTGTAGAAGAAATCAAAGAAGGAGCACGGTTGTTGAAAGAAAAAGTTTATGGGAATCGCATTGTTTTATTTGCTCCTCTCTACATTGGAAATAAGTGTAGTAACGATTGCAGTTATTGTGGTTTTAGAGTGAGCAACAAAGACGCTATTCGACATACGCTGACTGATGAAGAAATAATTCGTGAAGTAGAGGCTTTAGAAGATCATGGTCATAAGCGACTTATTTTAGTTTTTGGTGAGCATCCCGAATACCATGCAAATTATATTGCCCATACAGTCAAATTGGTTTATTCCATCAAAAAAGGAATGGGAGAAATACGTCGAGTAAATATCAACGCTGCACCTTTCGATATTGATGAGTTTCGGATTATTAAAGAAGCAAAAATTGGCACATATCAAATTTTTCAAGAGACATATCATCCTGAAATTTACAAAAGATACCATTTGGGAGGCAGAAAAAAGGATTATTTTTGGAGATTGACGGCGCTGGACCGTGCTCAAGAGGCGGGCATAGACGACGTAGGAATTGGAGCCTTGTTTGGCTTGTATGATTGGCGTTTTGAAGTTTTGAGTTTGGTTCGGCACACCAACCATTTAGAAGCTGTTTACAATGTAGGGCCACATACCATTTCTTTTCCACGTTTAAAAAAAGCATCAAAAGTTAACTTGCGGGACAAATATCATGTTTCGGACGAAGATTTTACGAGACTTATAGCCATTTTGCGATTAGCAGTACCATATACAGGCCTTATTCTAACAGCACGAGAAAGTGCTCGAGTACGCGATGAGGTCATACGCTTTGGTGTAAGTCAAATTGATGGTGGTACTAAAATAGAGTTGGGGGGATATAGCAAAGGTTTATCGAGGAATGAGGAACAAGATTTAAATAGAGAACAATTTTACATATCCGATACTCGTTCTCTTTCTGAAATTATGGATGAACTTATCGAAAAGGGTTTTCTTCCTTCTTTTTGCACAGCATGTTATCGTAAAGGTCGGACAGGGGAGCATTTTATGGAGTTTTCAGTTCCAGGATTCATCAAACGTTTTTGTACACCAAATGCTATTTTAACTTTTGCTGAATATCTTTGTGACTATGCAGATCCTGAGTTGGCGAGAAAAGGGTGGGAGAGCATTCAAAATGAACTCAATAAACTAAAAAATGAAGGCTACAAAATTGATGATCTCCAACAACGACTTGAACGAATAAAACAAGGAGCGAGAGATTTATATTATTAGTTTTTGAACACTTCATCATTCCGAATATCATAAAAACATGAATTTCCTTGATGAGAAGAATAAATTGTTGATAAAGTTTACTTGCAACAAACCATTATAGAATCCATGCTATTTCATTTTAAACTGTTCCTTATCTTATGTAGAATAGGACAAATTCTTTATTCAGGTATTAATTCTAAAGTTTTATTGGGTTAATCAGTCGAATCCCATACTGAATTTTGAACAAAGTTATATAGTCAGTAAAAGCTCAAAAAGTGTGAGATGTAAATGTTTATACTGATTTATTTAGAGAGTATTCACTGACATTGTGAGACGAATTTTTTAAATGCTGAAGAGGTTAGAAATTTATGCATGAGTACATGAACAGGTAGGCCCGGGAGGTCATTCACATGGATCTTTATCCAATCAGTTTCTGGATCCTTGTTTACATTAGTAACAAAATATGCCAGAATTTTTCGATGAGTAAGTTCATGCTGAACTACAAAAATATTTTTTGATAATTTTTTCTCTTTCTGTTTTTCGATGATTGGAAATTCATATAAACCATGCCACAATGATGATTTTCGTTTTCTTACATAGGTATAGTTTTCTTGACAATGAACCAGATAAAACAACTTTACTTGTTTTTTTATTTTTGAAGTATTTCGCATAGGTAAGTGATGAATCATGCTATGAATATAAGCAAAACAATGTGCGTGGATGGGACATTTCTGACAGAGGGGGCGTTTAGGTAAGCAAATCGTAGCTCCCAGTTCCATCAAAGCTTCATTGAATTCTCCTGGAGGGAAATGAACAATATTTTTTTGAAGTATAGATTGAATTTTTTTTGTATACTCATTTTTATGGATAGGAATTTGTATTCCCAATATTCTTGCCATAATCCGGCGGACATTACCATCAATGGCAGGAATTTTTTCACTACTCCATTGGGATGAGAGAATGGCTGCCATATATGGCCCAATTCCTGGCAGTTTTTTGAGTAATTCATGTTTAGAAGGAATCTGCCCATTATATTCGTCCATAATAATTTGAGCCAACTTTAACAAACGATGAGCTCTCTGATAATAGCCTAACCCTTGCCAATCTTTGAGAAAGTCGTCTTCGTGAGCTTCTGAAAGTTCCTTGATGGTTGGATATTTGTCAATTATTCGAAGATAATACGGCATTCCTTGTTCTATGCGTGTTTGCTGGAAAACGAATTCAGCCACCAGTTGATGATAAGGATTCATGGTTTGACGCCAAAGAAAATTTCTTTTGTTAGTGCGAAACCACTTAATGATAGAATAAAAAAGTTTTTCTTCTTTCATGATGATATTTGTCTTCATTAAAATTCTTTGTTAAAATTAGCATACCTTTGTAAAAAAATGACAAGCAACGATATTTTAGAAGTTTTGAGTACGGTACTAGATCCAGATCTTAGGAAGGATTTGGTAACTTTGAAGATGGTAGATAACATAAGAATACAAGATAACGTCATTGAGTTTGATTTAATTTTAACTACACCTGCTTGTCCTCTTCGTCAACAATTGATGGATACATGTACCAACGCAATTAAACAAAAGTTTCCTAATGCTGAAGTTCACATTCATACTACTTATCGGATGACTCAATCGATTTCAAATCCAAATCTTAAACACATAAAAAATTTAGTTGCTATAGTTTCAGGCAAAGGTGGTGTAGGTAAAAGTACCATTGCTTTAAATCTTGCTGTAGGTCTTGCCTTAAGTGGTGCAAAAGTAGGATTGTTGGATGCTGATCTTCACGGTCCTAGTATTCCCAAAATACTTGGCCTTGAAGGAAACATGCCAACAGTCGTTGAAAAGGAAGGAAGAGAAGTTATGTTACCTTTAGAAAAACATGGAATCAAAGTGATGTCTATAGGTTTTCTTATTGGTGAAGACAAACCACTTATTTGGCGTGGGCCAATGTTAACGAGTGTTCTACTTCAACTTTTCCATGATACGGACTGGGGAGAGTTGGATTATCTCATCATTGACACACCTCCAGGTACTGGAGACGTTCATCTAACTCTTATTCAAAATTTTAGCGTCACAGGAGTAGTTCTTGTTTCTACTCCACAAGAAGTAGCCCTGAGCGATGTTCGAAAAGCTGCCAACATGTTTTTAGATGAAAAAGTCAAAGTTCCCATAATAGGCATAATTGAAAATATGAGTTACTTTGTACCTACCGATATGCCTGAGAAAAAATATTATATTTTTGGAAAGGATGGTGCCAAACAGTTGTCGCAGAAACTTCAAATTAGATTGTTGGGACAAATTCCTTTGTTTGAAGAAGTTATGCAGAGTGGAGAATTAGGTGTTCCTGCAGTGATCGACCATAATAATCCTGCACGTTCTTATTTTTTTGAATTGGCACAAAAAACAGCACAAGCTATAGCAATTCGTAATGCTACCATGGAACCAACACCAATTTTGCGTGTAAAATAGCATGCCATATGAATGAAAATTTGTCTTTAGAAGATAAAGTTAAGTCGGCTATTGAACAAATCAGACCTTATCTTCAACAAGATGGGGGCGATGTTTTGTATAGCCATATCGATCAAAACAATGTAGTATTTGTCAAGCTCATAGGGGCATGTCATGGTTGCCCTATGGCCATGCAAACCCTAAAAATGGGCATTGAAGCAGCTTTGAAAGAAGTTATACCTGAAATAAATGGGGTAGAAAGCATCTGAAGTTTTTTTACTTCGTAGAAAGCACGAATGTTAAGGACAATTTTTTATTTTTTATGTGCTCGAAATGTTCAGTCTACACTTCATGCGGTAATTATAGGCAAAAGACCTTAGCCTTTTTACTTTGCATTGTCTCTCATGAATATTTTAAGTAAAATGTAGACAATTGAAGGTTGATAATTTTTTACTCAGCGTAAGTGACCTGATAATACTTTCATATGAACGAGATTATAACTTTCATCACCTATTTGTCAACCGAGAATAATGAATTGTAATCACAGATAGGTTATAATAATAAACTTACTGTTCAAGGTTCAACAAGTCTTGGTTATAATTCATAATAGGAGTTGTTTAAGTTGTAATTTCTTTCATCCGATTGTTTCCAAATTCAAATGTTGCCAGGGAAGAGTTAAGATGAAATAACGACGGTAAAATGACATAACAACTAGAAGAAAATCCTCCGCATTCGAGGTTTGATAATAAAAAGGTTTTTTCAATTAGAGGTTCAACTTTTAAGGAAAAACTGTATCAAGTAGTTTTTTAATTAATTTTTTCTTAAAAATTTTTCTAGGGCTCTTCTTTCCTTTTTGGTAGGTCTTCCTGAACCTGGAGGTCGAAAATAAAAAGAATGTGCTTGTTTTTGCATTTGATTTCTACGTTCGTATTCTTCGGCAGGAGTTCTGTCTTCGACGTACTTATGAATCAAAGCAGCCCCAACTCTTGATGGGGGAATATCCAAAACAAAAATTGTCTTTTTATAATAAGAAAAAGTGATGGAGATGATATCGTTAACTCTGACTTCTCGAGAGGGTTTAGCTGGAAGATTGTTTATAGTAACTTTTCCTTGCTTGCAAGCATTGGTCGCCAGAGACCTGGTTTTAAAGATGCGAACACACCATAAAAACTTATCAATTCTCATTATTTTTCTCTGAAATACAAATCTATAATACACCCTGTAAAAGAGAATGATTCTCTCAATTTTTTTTCTAGCATTTTTTTATAAGGTTCTTTAATATATTGAGGTAGATTGCAGTAAAATGCAAAGGCAATGTGCGGTGTAGGTAATTGTACGGCGTACTTGATTTTGATTCTTTTGCCTTTGTATACTGGTGGTGGATTTAGTTCAATAAATGGAAGCAAAATACGGTTGAGTTCGCTAGTTTTTATTTTTTGGTGTAAATTATGATAAACTTGGGATACGGCTTGAACTAGTTGTAAAATACGGGTTTTTTTCAGTGCACTGATGAAAAAAATTGGTATATCATAGAGTGGTGCAATTTGATAAAGAACATACTCCTTGAATCTGTTGATTGTTCGGCTATCTTTTTCCACCAAATCCCATTTATTGACAGCTATAATAATGCCTTTTTTGTTTTCTTCAATGATTCGCAAGATGGCTAAGTCTTGATGAGTGATACCCATGGTGGCATCAACGACTAGAATACATACGTCAGCTTGTTCGATAGCGCGTATGGAACGAAGCATGGAATAATATTCTAAATCTTCTTTGATTTTAGTTTTTTTTCTAATTCCAGCAGTATCAATAAGGATAAAATGATGTCCATATTTATTATAGATAGAATGAACAGCATCACGAGTGGTGCCAGGGATAGGGGTGACAATGCTTCGTTCTTCACCAAGGAGAACGTTGATTAAACTGCTTTTCCCTACGTTGGGTTTGCCGACAATGGCTACACGAGGCAGGTTGCTTTTAATTTCATAGGAGGAGGTGTGCTTTAAGTGTTTTGTGAGTTCATCCAACAATTCTCCTGTTCCATAGCCATTGAGAGCACTGATGGGAAAAATCTTTTCAAAACCAGCCTTAAAGAAATCGCCCAAAATAAAACTGTCAGATGGTGAATCAACTTTGTTCACAACCAAAAAAGTCGTTTTTTTCATTTTTCGTAAAAGTTGAGCAACATCTTCATCCAAAGGTGTATAGCCATCTTTGAAATCAACCATAAAAAGTATGATGTCTGCTTCTTCTACAGCAATTTTTACATGATGTTCTATTTGTTGCTGAAAAATATCTTCGCTTTCCTTTACGTATCCACCTGTGTCTATAAAACTAAATTGAATGCCGTTCCAGTCTGTTTTGCCATAAATTCTATCACGAGTTACACCTGCCTTTTCATCTTCAATGGCGTATCTCTCACCTAATAAACGATTGAAAAGTGTTGATTTTCCCACGTTAGGTCTACCAACGATGGCAACCAGATTTCCCATATTAGTACCCCAGTTGTTTTAACTTTTTATCATTATTTCTCCATTCCATAACTTTAACGTGCAACTCAAGATAAATTTGATGATTCAGAAATTCTTCAATTCTTTTTCGCGATCGAATGCCAAGTTCTTTGATACTTTTACCCCCTTCGCCAATGATAATTTTTTTAATACTTTCCCGAGAAACATATATAATGGCTCTGATATGAGGAATAGGAAGATCCTCTTTAAATTCTTCGATGACAACTTCCGAATGATAAGGAATTTCTTGTTTATATAGAAGAAATATCTGTTCGCGAATAAACTCGGCAACAAATTCTCGAATGTATCTGTCACTTAAAACATCGTCGGCGTAGTAGGGAGGATGCTCGGGCAAATGTTCAACGATAGCATTTTTAAGCTCCAGCAAACCCGTTCCATGTAAAGCAGAAATGGCATAAAAAAAGGCTTCGGGTAATTTTGTTGTCCATTTATTCCGAATTAGGGAGGTTTGCTCAGGTTTGAGCAAGTCGATCTTATTCAAAACAACAAACTTGGGCAATGTAAGCGATTGGATTTTTTCCATTAATTCTGGAGGGAAAAAATCATCATCGGGTTGTGTCATCATAAGCAGAATGTCAGCATCCTCAAGGGACTTCATGATCGTCTGATTCATTTTTTTTTGCAATAGATAGGTGGGTTTTAATATATAGCCGGGTGTATCGGAAAAAATAATTTGAAAATTAGATTCGGTGAGAATGCCAAGTATTCTTTTTCTTGTCGTCTGAGGTTTTGGAGTAACAATCGAAAGTCGTTCGCCCAACATAGAATTCATCAAAGTAGATTTTCCGACATTAGGAAAACCAAGAATCGTAACAAAACCACTTTTAAATTTAATCATCTGTTTGTTTTTAGAAAAGTTATTATTTTTGCAACGCAAAGTTATGAAAAATTACACTGCGGGGTGGAGCAGTGGCAGCTCGTCGGGCTCATAACCCGAAGGTCGTAGGTTCGAATCCTACCCCCGCTACAAGTTAAAAGACTTTTTTGTAAAAGTTTCTTGCAACAAGTTAGAATTTTCTTGTACAAATGTTCCTTAACCAATGTGATAAAAGTTTTTATCCATTGTTCCCGTAAAGAGTAGCAAGATTTTTTTCGCGGCTGAATACTCATATGATCGAGCGGTTAAGAGTTTTGAAATTTCGTAATGAAAGTTAATACTTATCATCAAAAAACAAGAAACAATGTTGGAGTGAGGGCATTCAGTGCTTGAAAAAATTTGTAAAAACCAATTGAATAGGCATATTTAATTTAGGTAAAGCTCAGTATCAATAATAATGTTCAATATCATAACAAGTTTTTTGTGAAAATGTTTTGTTTTAAAGCAAAAAAGTAAAAAGTTTAGATCCACATAATCTGCTTTTTGTAGAGTTAGTCAATAATAGTTTAGCCTTTTCAAATTTGAAATCAAGTAAGAAAGTAACTTTGGAAACTTTTTTTTCGAAAATAGTTTCCAAAGTAAAAAATGTATTAATTTTGTAGCACAACATGTAGAAATGGAAATGAAACCAGAACATTGGGTTATAATTGAGCAAATGTTTAAGCAATATGGAATTAGAAATGTATCGATGGATGACATAAGTCGTGCTTGTGGTATTTCCAAAAAAACCCTGTATCAGTGTTTTGAGAGCAAAGAAGAGTTACTGGATAAAATGATTGAACATTGGATGCAACGTATTGAACATTCTACTTGTTACGTAGTTCCAGAAAACTCAAATTTTAATGCTATCGATGAAATCCTTGCCGTATTGAAATATTTTTCTACTTCATTTCACAACATCAATCCTATCTTTTTTTGGGAATTGGAAAAATATTATCCTAAACAAGCTCGTAAACTAGCAGAATTTCGTGAAAATCATATACTTAAAAAAATACGTAATAACCTGGAAAACGGCCTTAAACAAAACTTATACCGAGAAGATCTCAATATTGATATTATTCTTTTGATATATAGGCAACTCATAAGATCATTTCCTACGATAATCCAGGAAAATGAGCTCAAAGACAAATATGGATTATTTGAGATTCTAAAGGAAATTTACTATTATCATCTCAATGCCATAGTCAACGAAGAAGGGAAAAAATACGTAATGAAAAAATTAAAAGAAATAAACATATGAAGAACATTTTGTTTTATGCTTTAATGCTGACATTTTGGTTGAACAAAGCTGTTTTTGGTCAAGCTGTCGATCTTACGCTTGAAAAAGCAATAAGTTTAGGGCTAGAAAACAATCGAAACCTACAGCTTGCCAAATATGATCAACAAATTGCACAGAAAAATAAGTGGGAGGCGGTCACCAATTTCATGCCCCGACTTAGCTTTGAGTCGAATTGGCTAGACAACTTAGAGCTAAACACAGTTCTGCTTCCTGGCGTCATGTTTGGGATGCCTCCAGGAACATACTTGCCAGTAAAATTTGGTCAACAATACCAATGGAGTTGGGCCATCAAAGCACAACAAGTGGTTTTCAGTGCGCCTCTACTCATAGCAGCCAATCTCGCTTCAGAAGCTCAACATATGAGTGACCTAACTTACCAGAAGACCGAAAATGATGTCGTGGCAACGATTAAAAATTTATATTTTGGTTTGCTGAGTTTCAACCGTTTGTTGACCATTTTAGATAGCAATATAAGCAATTTACGGTATGTCCAAGAACGCACAATAGCCATGTATGGATTGGGCATGCTCCAAAGCACTGACGTTGATCAAATTGAAGTTACTATTACTAATCTCATGAATGCTCGTTATTCACTTGATAGAAATCGTGAGCTTATGCTTAACATGCTACGTTTTAATCTTGGACTGGACAGTACGCAGCACATTAACATCAGGGGAGAACTTGAAAATTTCATTCAAGAAGATGAAATCGAAAAATTACTTCTTACCCCTTTTCAACCAGAAAATACTCCAGAGATACAGATTTTAACTTCTCAGCAAAACATAGCAAAAATGTCCCTAAATAAGGAGAAGTACGATATGCTTCCAACTCTCTCAGCTTTTTATAATTATACCCGTACCGGTCAGGGAAATGACATGCGAGAGTTAAAATGGTTTCCCTCATCTGTGCTTGGGTTATCTATTTCTATTCCTCTTTTTGCTGGTTCTCAGAATTACACTCAAATACAAAAAGCACGCATACAATATGAAAAATCTTTATATCAAACAGAAACCATTAAAGAACAACTTCTCATTCAGGAACAACAATTGAAGTATAATCTCAAGAATGCTTATGATAACTACAAATTACAGCAAAAGAACATCATGCTTGCTCATAAAGTATACAAAAATGCAGTAAATAAGTATTTGCAAGGGACCATGTCAAGTCTTGATCTGACGCAGGCCAACTCCAATTATTTAAATACTCAAAACAATTACGTTTCAGCTTGTTTGGAACTTATCAATGCTAAAAACAACTTAGAAAAATTGTTTAACATCAAAACCATAAAACCATGAAAAAATCGTTTCTTCGGATCATGTTCTTTTCTTTGGTTTTTGTTTCTTGTACGAATAAAAACACTGAACAGAAAACAGAGGAAAAACCTTTGCCAGTCAAAGTAATGAAGATTTCTGAGACTGAAATAAACAAAACCATGGAACTACCAGCTATAGCTGAAAGTTGGGAAAAGGTTCATCTCGTTCCCTCTTCACCAGGAAAGATTATTAAGTTATATGTAAATGTGGGACAGTTTGTGCAACAAGGTCAACAGGTAGCTCTTATGGATCCTACTCAGTTTTTAAGTACACAATTGCAGTTCGAACAACTCACTAGAGATAAGCTTCGTATGGATTCCCTTCATAAGTTGGGTGCTATTTCTGATCAACAATATGAGCAATTCCTTACATCATATCACGTGGCTCAAAACAATTATAATTATTTGCGAGATAACGTGTATTTGAAAGCACCAATTTCTGGCATTGTTACAGCTAAATATTACAACGAAGGAGAAATGTTCTCTGCAGCACCTAATACGAAGGAAGGAAAAGCAGCCCTCATTACCATCGAACAAATTTCGCCTATTAAAATCAATGTTGATGTTACAGAATCCAATTTGCCATACATTTCTACAAAGACAAACGTACGTGTAAGTTTCCCGTCCTTGTCAGATAAATCTTTTTCAGCTCAAATCAACAAAATATATCCTACCATAGATCCCCTTTCTCGAACATGTAGAGTAGAAATTTCACTTCCCAATTCGCAAAATAAAATAAAGCCAGGCATGTATGCCGTAGTAAGTATCGAGCTTGGTAAAGTCAAGGGTTTCTTGATTCCTAGCATTGCCATTCAGAAATTGCAGGGAACAGCTAAACATTATGTTTTTAAAAATGATAAGGGCATTGCAAGGCAAGTCTTTATAGAAAAAGGAAGAACCATTGATAATCAGACCGAAATATTTTCTACTGAATTGAATGAAAACGATGAAATCATCATTGTCGGTCAGGAAAAGGTGGTCGATGGAACAAAGATCAATGTTGTAAAATAATCTAGCCATGAAAATATACGAAGCAGCTGTCAAAAACCCCATTACTACATTAATGGTTTTTCTGACCATAGCCGTGCTGGGGTTGTTTTCTTTGAGTAGATTAGCCATAGATTTTTTTCCCGAAATAGAATTCCCTACCATCACTATTGTAGCAACATACCCAGGAGCAAATGCTGAAACTGTAGAGCAGCTCATTACCAAGCCCATAGAGGAATCAGTTAGTTCATTAAATGGTTTAAAGAAAGTATCATCCCGCTCAAATGATAACATCTCTATTGTAACAGTAGAGTTTAATTATGGTACAGATCTTAACGAAGCAGCCAACGATATTAGAAACGTGCTGGATCGTGTTATGCCTCTTCTACCAGCGGGAATCGAACGCCCATCTATATTCAAATTTTCTACTTCACAAATGCCAGTGCTTTTTTATGCTGTAACTGCAGAGAAAAATTATGAAGGATTAGCAAACATATTGGAAGACAAAGTAGTAAATCGGTTAAACCGTGTTGATGGTGTCGCATCCGTCATGATGATTGGGGCTCCCAAAAGAGTAGTGTACGTCGATTTTGATCCTTTATTGCTGAATAATTATGGATTTACATTCGATCAAGTTATATCGTTGATAAAAAGTGAAAATATCACCATTCCTGTAGGTACTGTTAAAACAGACGATTTAGAATACAAAATTTCATTCGAAGGCGAATTTTCTTCGGCAAAAGATATAGAAAATTTAGTCATCGGAACGCAAAGTGGTAGAATTATCCGTATTAAAGATGTAGCTGTAGTGAAAGATACGTTGAAAGATGTTTCTTTCATCGAAAGAATTAATGGTGGAAAAGGCGTACGGCTTTTGGTTATGAAGCAGTCAGGAACTAATACCGTGAAAGTTGCCCGAAAGGTAAAAGCTGAAATGGAAAAAATTCTCCCTATATTACCAGAAGATGTCAAATTTAAAATCATTTTTGATCCTTCTCAAAATATTCTTCGTTCAATCAGCAACTTGGCTGAAACCATCATATATGCTCTAATTTTTGTTTCGCTTGTCATATTATTTTTCCTTGGACGGTGGCGACCGACTTTTATAGTACTGACAGTGATTCCTATTTCCTTACTAAGTGGTTTTGTGTACTTGTTTGCTACAGGGAATTCATTGAATATCATTACTCTTTCAGCTATAACCATAGCAATCGGTATGGTAGTTGATGATGCCATCGTTGTGCTAGAAAATATTGTTAAGCATCTAGAGAGGGGAAGTACGCGACGTGAAGCTTCCATATATGGTACCAACGAGGTGTGGGTGGCTGTTATAGCAACGACGGTTGTCATTGTAGTAGTCTTTTTGCCCTTGACTTTCCTTTCCGGCATGATAGGAGAGCTTTTTAGGCCTTTTGGTTGGATTGTAGCTATTACGATTACAGTTTCAACGCTCACAGCCATCAGTTTTACTCCCATGGCAAGTAGTCAACTATTAAAAGCAAAATCTTTCTTAAACCATGAGAAAAAAACATGGTGGGATAAAAGCATTAAGGTTTTTCTTGATAAGATGGACCTAGCTTATCAGAGAATCTTAAGATGGGTCTTACGTCGCAAAGTCCTTACGTTGGGTTTATCTTTCCTCGTTTTTATCCTATCACTCTTACTCTTATCTAAAATAGGGGCTGATTTTATGCCTGAAAGAGATCAAAGCATACTAAGTGCTAAAATCTACTTACAGACTGGGCAAAAGGTCGAAAAAACTGAGCAAACTATCAGAAAACTTGAAAATTTACTTCGAACTCTCTTTCCCGACGAAATTAATGCTATGGCAATTTCAGCTGGCGCATCAGATGAAGCAACCTTTTTAAGTGCATTTAGTTCTAACGCAAGCCATATCATTCAAATGTTGGTCAGATTTAAAGATCCAGACCAGCGTCCTAGTAAAAAAACTGTTTTTGAGTTTGCTGAAATGCTAAGAAAATCGATGGATTCCATTCCTGAAATTATCAAATATGATATTTCATTTTCAACAGGACCTGCCGGTAGTATGGGTTCGACTAACATGATTTCCGTCAAAATTTTTGGATATGATTTAGAAAAATCCATGGCCTATGCCAATGATTTATCAGGAAAAATCAAAGCCATGCCCGAAGCTCGTGACGTAATCGTGAGCCAAGAAAATGAAAAATCGGAATTAAAAGTTTACTTAAATCAGGCAAAACTTTCCCAAATGGGATTGAATTCTGCCATGATTGGTTCAATGCTACGCAACTACCTCAATGGCATTACCATCACTAAATTAAAAGAAGAAGGTAAAGAATACGACATCGTTATGAGATTGGATCAACGTGTTCGGGACAATTTCGAACTATTCAAAAATATTAGTTTTAAATCTCCTACCGGAACAAGATTTTATCTTAAAGAAGTTGCTGAATTAAGGGAAGAATCTGCACCTGCTTATATAGAACATGAGAACAAACAACGTTATGTGGCTATTAACATCAAGCCGCAGGGGACAACACTAGCAGAGCTTGCTAAAAAAGTTCAAAAAATCATACAAGAAAGTGAAAGACCTGTGGGATTGGATGTGGTTGTAGGTGGAGCCTTTCAGGATCAACAGGAATCATTCAGAGATATTATTTTTCTGATGATTGTAGTAACATTATTGGTATACCTCACCATGGCAGCTCAATTTGAATCCTTTATCATGCCCATGATTATCATCGGGGCATTACCTTTTGCTTTTACGGGTTCCTTTGTTGCTCTGTGGTTGACTGGTATTCCTTTCAGTGTTAATTCTTTGCTGGGCATATTGATGCTCATAGGCATAGCCATCAAAAATAGCATAGTGCTTATTGATTTTATCAATTTATTACGAGATAGAGGTCTTAATCTTGCTGATGCCATCGTCGAAGCAGGTAGATCTCGACTTCGCCCAATACTTATGACTGCGTTTACTACAATGCTTGGCTTGCTGCCGTTAGCCTTCAGTACAGGAGAGGGTAGTGAACAATGGGTACCCATTGGAGTTAGTGTAATAGGAGGTCTTTTTTTCTCTACTATTCTTTCTCTGATTATTGTTCCCATACTTTATTACCTCTTGATTCGAAGCGGTAGTCGTCGTTCAATGAAAGTGAAATTGCAACAAGAGTTTGCTTATCTTGATCAGGTTTTGCCTAAACAAAATCCGAATTTATGAAAGCAATTTTGGTGATATTTAATAAAGCCTTGACAGAGCAAATTTTCTACATTTTAGAAAAATTATCCGTTAAAGGGTACACTTATTGGGAGACTGTACACGGTAAGGGAGAAGTAGGGGAACCTCGTATGGGTACTCATACTTGGCCTGAAGAAAATTCAGCACTTTTTATGGCAGTTACTCCTGATATGGGAGAGCAATTGGTTAACGCTTTCCGTTTTTTAGATGAAACCAAACCACATGTTGGATTAAAAGTATTTACGTGGCATGTAGAAAAACCCTTCTAGATAATTTAATCTTTGCCAATTTTTCAAAATTCCTTTTTACTGAGCAAGTTACCTGGAAGCTTTGCGAAGTATTACCTCAAATTTTTACTTTGAGATGAGCGGTATAAAACATGGCTAACCATAAGTATGTTTAATATTTCGTATAGTATTCTTCTGTCTTTACGCTAAAGGCATCAAAGGATTTTTAGGTGACTATCAATTTTAAAACGCCTTACTTTATTTTGATAAAAACACAAAGTAATAGAGTTCTTTTAAAATTACAAACATTGATATTGGATCGAACGATGTTTGCTGATTTGGTTTCCGACATCCAAACTTTGATAATATAGATATGATTAATACACCTTTAGCTTTACTGGAATGATGACCATACACTTATGGATGGTATTAATTACAAGCATAAGGAAGTTCCGTGGTAATTTAGAGGAATCATGTAAGTCGAGTGTGGGTCATAAACTCTACTTAGTAGTTTCAAACACCTCTAAATTTTTGAAATGCATTTAGTTGATAATGATAATCCAGATATAGGGAAAAATTTTCAATTATTCCAGGTTATTCGTATCTTATGACATACGTTTGCAGATGGTGGTGAGAATACAATAAGTTCATCATCAAGTAAAATTTGTTGTTGACTACTTGCTGAATAGACAAAAACGTAGAAAATTTTACACATTGACGAGGGATTTGAAAAACCATATCCACTACACGAATTTGGGAAATGTTCTCTCCTATCATAAATATATTGATAAGTAAATTTTAATGCTTTGGGATCGTCGCATGAAGTGGGTTCATCGGAGAGAGCATCAGATAAGAAAAATTTCTTTGATAAAACGTGTTGATTAATTTTAGGATCGAAAATGTTTATTTTTATTTCTTGAACTCCATTTGCTTGCCAGTAATTTGCAAATAACGTATCAAACCAAATTAATGCATGTTGCTCGTATATACACTTATCATTATCACTTTTGCATTCAGGACAGAAATTGATAGCTTCTGGATTTGTACATCCCTTTTCTTTGCATGAAAAAAGAAATGGGGTAATTGCAAAAATGTACAATATCCATCTTTTCATCTCACGTTTTTTATTTTTATTTCAAATTTAGGGTAAAATTTAGAAATGATATATTTTATTTTTCGACTTAATGTTCGTTTCGAGCAAATGAGATATTTTATTGGCAAGTCATAAGTAAATTCAATAAATACATCTTTATATTAAAATGAGACAGAGTTTTTAAGAAACGATCTCCTAATGTCAGCTGATGGCAATGATTTTTTCCAT
>JAOAAK010000008.1 GCA_026418905.1 Bacteroidales bacterium
GTAGATACCATAATTTGGGTAGAGGTATCTAATCAATGGGGGTGCAAAAAAACCAAATATTATCATATCTCATTGCAAGAAAGACCAGTTATTGACTTACAAGATCAATACCATGTGTGTCTCGGAAATTCTATTCTAATATGTGCCCATGGTGTAGACCAGTACATTTGGAGTAACGGAATGACAGATTCTTGCATTATGCTATTACCGGTAGCCAATGAGATTTTATATGTACACGGAATTAAAGGAGCTTGTTCAGTTCTTGATTCCGTACAAATATTCGTACACCCAAATGCGACTGTTTCTGTTCCAACTACAATTTTAATGTTGCAGGGTGATACAGTAATCATAGAAGCTCAAATTAGTAGTGATACGGATTATGTTGTGTTTTGGCAACCTGTGGAGGGAATTATATATAGCGATGACAGCACAATTCATGTTTCACCCGATTCCACTACGACTTACTACGTAATTGTACAGAATGTATGGGGATGTACGATCGTGGATTCAGTGTTAGTTCAAGTCTATCCTCCTGGTATTTATGCCAATATGATGAATGATACAGTATTATGTTCAGGGGATAGCATTACCTTATGGGTCAATGTGTTTCTTGCTCCCACAAATGATCTACATTATCAGTGGTATCCATCCTTGGGCTTGTCTTCCGATACTGTAGCTCATCCACGTTTATGGCCAACCATTTCACAGTATTACTATGTTTCCATAACTGATAATGAAGGGCATAGTTATTATGATTCTGTATACATTGAAGTTATTAAAACTCCTGAGGTTAATCTTGGGAACGATACAATAGCCTGTGAGGGATCAGTATTGACATTTATTGATAACAATCCAGGTACTCATTTATGGTTTACTGGTGATACTACTAACATGATTAACATAACCCTTTTAAGTGATACCATAATAACCCTTGAAGTTAATAACAATGGCTGTCGAGATCGAGACACCGTTTATGTAGACGTAATCAAGTTACCTATATTAAATCTTGGTGAAGACAAGGTGATTTGCCAAGGTGATAGTGTTGCTATTCCAATTCTTACATCTTTTGAACCATGGGGAAATATCAAAGAAACAGGGATTGCTTTCATTTCTCCTTCTGAAGATACAATTATCCATTATGAATTAGAAAGTCAGGGTTGTAAAGTGGTAGATGATATTTACATCCAGGTTAATCCTATTCCTGTATTTACCTTGCAGGCTTCTTCAGAGAGTTATATCGAAGGACAACCCATTTTGCTTGAGGTTTTACCTTCATTATTTGAAAAATATTACTTCTATCTTAATGGACAATTGCAGGTGGTTAATCATTCCGGAAGTCATTATTATGATATGCTTCATATGGGTGATGTTCTTACCGTTGTGGTGGAGAATGAATTTGGTTGTAGGTCTGAAAAAACATGGGAAGGTAAATGGCGGGATGTCCCCAACGTATTTACACCGAATGGCAATGACATGAATGATAGATTTTTAAAAGGTATATTTGTTAAGATATTTAATCGTTGGGGGCAACTCTTATACGAAGGTTCAGATGGTTGGGATGGAACATATCAAGGGGAACCGGTCAATGAAGGAACTTACTATTACCTGATTGAATTTATTAATCCAGAATTAGGAACTTATCGAGTTTATTCTGGTAGTATTCTATTAATCCGGTAAATTATGAAAAAAATTGTTCTGTTATTAGTAGGGTTGTTTTTGGAAGTATCGGCACAACCTGTGCTTGAAACTGTCAAAAAACTGCAAGAAGAAAAGAATTATGCTCGAGCAATTGAAATTCTGAGAAATTATATTGACAAAAAGCGTACGGAAAAGTACGATTTACAGAAAACATTATGTGAGATATATGTTCAATTGGGAGATTATGCTCTTGCACTTGAAGAACTCCAAAAAGCAAATGATGTATACATGAATGATCCTAACCTTCTATATATGCTTGGACATGTAAGCCTTGCCATGCAGCGTTACGAAGATGCCAAAAATTATGTCAGCAAATTGTTGAAAGATACCATTTATGGTACTACCAGTAAGGAATTGATTAAAGATGCCAAAAAACTTTTTCAAATTATTCTTTGTATTGAACAAAGTAATAAGCAAAACAAAGATGTTATTATTGAAAATCTTGTCGATTATAATAGTGAATTCAGTGATTATGGTATCGCCATAGCAGGCAACAGACTTTACTTTTCTTCTTTGAGAAGAAGTCCCGCAGAGCCTAGAGACCCAAGAACACTTCAAGGATATAGTAAAATTTACAGAGCTCCTCTTTATGTTGAAGATTTTGAAAAGCTCGAAGGAGTTCGATTGCCTAAAATAAGTAAAGTAAGACAGAATGAAGGTTGCCCCAGCATAACACGGGACAGAAAAACCATGTATTTCACTAAAACAAAACCACGTGGAGATTTTAGAATAGTTAGGGTCGATTTTAAAGGGGACAAAATTACATCCAGAGAAGAAATTACAATACCGGGTATCAAAACAGCTGGCCATCCAGCAATACATCCTTCAGGAAATATGATGATTTTTGTTACCGAAAAAAAAGGGAACAAGACTGGTAAAGATTTGTATCTCTCTTTCTTTGATAGTCAAAGTGGAAAATGGGGTAAGCCCGAGCGATTGCCTGATGGAGTCAATTCAAAAGCTGATGAACTTTTCCCCGTTTGGCTTAATGATAGCGTGCTAAGTTTTAGTTCCAATCGCGACGATAGCTACGGTGGCTTGGATATTTATGTGACTAAATTCGCTAGTGGTACATGGCATCCTGCTGTTCATTTACTTTCTCCCATCAATTCAGCAGCTGATGACTTCAATCTAATAGCTCTGCACGAAATGAAAGGTATGTTCGTATCCAACCGTTACGGGGGAAAAGGTTCGGATGATATTTATTCATATCAAGGTTTTCCTTTTAAATCTTACGTAAAAATAGGTGTTTTTGATTCCGTCACAAGAAAACCTATAGCAAATGCTTATATTCTGACGCAAAATACTACCTTACAAACAGACAGCAACGGTTGTGCCATCGTTTTTCCCAATTACCTTGATAAATTGAAGCTTAAAATAGCAGCCAAAGGATATCATCAAAAAGAAGATGAGTGCATTATTCAGAATGAAAATGAAAAATCATTTTATCCTTCGCAGTTGGAAAAAAAGTATTATTTACGACCAAATGCAGAAGGTAACGTGTTGGAAGGTCAGGTGAAGGACGGAAAAACACAAAAACCCATTCGTGACCAGGATGTTCTGTTGGTGAATCAACAAGGATATTACGACAAAACCAAAACGAATTCCGAAGGCATGTTTCGATTCATGAATGTAAAAGGTGGTGAGAATTATACACTTTTACTTGCCCGGAAGGGTTACTGGACTCAGGCTAAACAATTTTCACTGCCTAACCTACCTTATGATACAAAGTTTAATGAAAAATCAGGTTTTGATTTTAATTTTAACTTACAACCCATTGAAACCGACGAAGAATATGTAATTGAGAACATTTATTATGATTTTGACAAAGCAACTCTGAGACCAGAATCAAAGATTGAATTGGATAAATTAGTAAAACTGCTTAAAGAAAATCCCAATTTGTTGGTGGAAATTAATTCACATACAGATGAAAGAGGGTCGCATGAATATAATATAAAACTTTCACAGGCAAGGGCTGAATCGGTTGTAAATTATCTGATCGAACATGGCATTTCATCTGATCGTCTTATAGCTAAGGGTTATGGAAAGACTCGACCAGTAATCCCTCATGCACGCACTGAAGAAGAACATCAAGTCAATCGTCGCACTTCTTTTCGCATACTTAATGTGCAAGATATCACACCAGAAGAATTGCTGTATCTCTACACAGGTGGGGTTAATCCTCGAACACAACAAAAAAATCTAATTTATAAGGTTCAACTGGCAGTTACTCCACGCCCCATTGAAAATGAAAATTATTTTTCTGCTTTAAAACGAAAATTACCAGATCTGATCATCATCGAGGAGCGACACCCTGATGGATTTTATCATTACATTGCTGGCACTTTTACTAGTATAGAAGAAGCTCAAAAACTACGTGCTCAAATTCTTAAAGCCGGTTTTACCGATTGTTACATCCTTGTTTTTGATGGAAATCAAAAATTGAAATGAAATGAGAAACATATTTGCTTTTATTTGCATGTGTTATCTAATTAAAATTTTCTCTCAGAATGATGTACAGCTGAGTTATATGCCTTTTGTTCGTCAGGTGGTAAATCCTGCAGCCACAGGTCAAAGTTCAACGACAGTAATCAATATCATTCATCGCCAGCAATGGACAGGTATTTCGGAAGCTCCTATCACTTCGCTAATCAATTTCCAACATTTCTTTCCTACTTTCCATGTGGCTGTGGGTCTTAATTTAATGGATGATCAATTGGGACTTGAGCATACACAAACATTCAAAACGGCTTATGCTTATCGTTTGTTTTTTAGTGAGCAACATTCGCTTGCTTTTGGATTAGCTGGTGGTATCATCTATAAAAAAGTCGATGTAAGTAGGTTTAGATTGGATGACCAATCGGAAGCAATCAACATTCCTCCTAACTGCATGTTGCCAGATTTCGACGGAGGCGTAGAATGGAAAATTCATTCATGGATGATAGGTGTTTCTGCTACCCATATAGGGGTGACGTTTGCTAAATCATCTTTGTTTCTTATACCTATGCATTTTTATGGATATATTCGTAAGATTCATACGTGGAGTCCTTATCTTCAGACAGATTTGTCTTATGCTATTCAATCGACTCATTATAAAACGTTGCACGAAATTCACATGAGTTTGCTATATCGACAAATGGTATATGCAGGAGTCAGTTTTCGTTGGAATGAATCAGTAGTTTTCATGGGTGGAATGGAATTTGGTCAACGACTTAGAGTGGGATATTCATTTGATTCAGGGGTCGGTCGTCTACCAACTTGGTGTTCGCACGGAAGTCATGAAATTTTCCTTCAATATCGCTTGCAAAAAGATATTACAGGTCAGCCTTCTCCAAGGTTTTTTGACTAAAAACAATATTCGATTTTTTCGAAAAACGAGCTTGATGATCTTAAGTGGAAGTGAATCATACAAGTAAAAAATTAAGATGATTAAATACTTACTACCAATTAATTTTAATAGATTTCTTATTTCGAGCGACCTTTTATATTTCTGAACCATTGGAAAAATGAAAATCTCAAAAAGTTTAAAAGTTAAAAATGAAAATTTTCTTCAGCTCTTACAAATATTGAGGGTTAAAGTTGGAATGATTTTATCCGAGGGAAATTTTTCCCCATGTTTCTTTGTCGAGAGTGCGGTACATGATTGCTTCTGCGACGTGTTGAGACTGAATATGGATTGATGCATCGAGGTCAGCAATAGTGCGAGCAACACGAAGAATGCGATCGTAGGATCGAGCACTTAAGTGAAGTCGTTGAATAGCTTTTTTAAGCAGTTCCATAGTCGTATCATCAATGCGGCAATATTTTTTGAGTAAGGATGGGGTAAGTTGAGAGTTGGTATAAATACCATCATTACGATAGCGCTCGAGTTGAATGGATCGAGCATTGATAACTTTTTCTCGGAGAGAGGCAGATGATTCTCCTTCGGTGTAAGATGCTAGTTTCTGAATAGGAACAGGCACCACTTCCACGTGAATATCGATTCGATCAAGAAGAGGACCGGAGATCTTGCTCGTATAGCGTTGGATGGCAGTAGGAGTGCAATGACAGGCTTTACTGGGATGATTGTAGTAACCACAAGGGCAAGGATTCATAGCGGCAATGAGCATGATGTTGGCAGGAAATTCAACAGAAGATTTAGCCCGTGAGATTGTGACAATACGATCTTCCAGAGGTTGTCTAAGAACTTCGAGAACTGAACGATTAAACTCGGGCAATTCATCTAGAAATAATACACCATTATGAGCCAAGCTAATTTCGCCAGGTTGAGGGATGGTTCCACCGCCAATGAGAGCTACATCACTAATGGTATGATGAGGGGCGCGAAAAGGACGTTCCTGAATAAGGCCTGAGCTCCTTTTGAGCTTACCAGCAACAGAATAGACTTTTGTGGTTTCGATGGCTTCTTGTTCCGAAAGTGGTGGAAGGATACCAGGTATTCTACGTGCCATCATGCTTTTTCCGCTCCCAGGAGGACCAATCATTAGTATGTTGTGTCCGCCAGCTGCAGCAATCAATAAGGCTCGTTTGACATTTTCCTGACCCTTGACATCTCTGAAATCGTACAATTCATTTTCCTTCTTTTGAGGTAAAGAAATCGATGGGGAAGTATATTTTTTCATGGGTTCATTCTGAGAAAGTAGATCGATGACTTCCTGTAAGTTTCGTACACCAATTACATCAATGCCGCTGATGACATAGGCTTCTGGGTAATTTTCGAAGGGAACTATAATTCCTTTGAAATTGAGTTGACGGCATAAAATCGAAGAAGGTAAAACTCCACGAACAGGAAGCACATGTCCATCAAGGGATAATTCACCAAGAATAATGAAGTTTTCTAAATGCAGTAAATTGATCTGTCCGGATGCTTGTAAGATACTGAGAGCCGTAGCCAGATCAAACTGACTACCTTCTTTTTTAATGTCGGCAGGTGAATAATTGATGATAACCTTTTTGCCTGGATAATAGTATCCTGCGTTTTTAAGGGCAGCCTCAATACGCTGCCGACTTTCTTTGATCGCATTGTCTGGAAGGCCAGATATGTAGGTATATAAACCTTGACTAATATCAACTTCGACAGTTACTAAAACTGCGTCTATCCCATGAATGGAGGTAGCATATGTTTTGACATACATGAAAACAAGTTTATGAGCAAATTTACGTATTGAACGAAAATTGTATTATTTTTGTATAGGAAAAAAACAGAGTCATGAAAAGATTTCTGTACGGTGGGTTTTTATTATTAGTTGTATTGCTCTGGTCGTGTAATCCTGATCCTCCCGACGATGTAGATCCTCGTGATAAATTTGTTGGGACCTGGTTATGTAATGAAAATGGCGAATTGACTTATACGGTCAACATTACGAAGGATAATAATCATGAAAAGAAAATTTTTTTCTATAATTTTCATCACCTTGGTTTTAATGAATATGCCTACGGAGAAGTGAACAATAACACGGTGACCCTTCCTTTTCAACTTGTTTGCCAGGGAACCATGAATGTGCAAGGAAGTGGTGGAATGAATAACAACAATACAGTCATTACTCTTTCATACATTTTTGATGACGGAGCAAACAAGGATACAGTTAATGCTGTGTATACAAAACAATCTTCTTAATTCAATGAAGTTTTTTTCTTTTGTCGGTATATTATGTTTTTTCTTTCTTTGTCTAAGGTCTCAACTAGCACCGAAGTATTCAAATGATTTTTTGCATATTGGTATAGGAGCTCGTGCTGCTGGTATGGGAGGTGCTGTTATCGCCTCATCTGTTGATGCTACCGCAGGTTATTGGAATCCTGCGTCTCTTACCGAATTGGAGGGAGAAAGAGAATTATTCTTTATGCATTCTGAATATTTTGCCGGTATAGCTAAATATGATGTAGCTTCTTTTGCAGGAAATTTTCGTCATGCTATATCGTTGGGACTTACTTATATGCGTTTTGGCATTGATAATATTCCCAACACTATTGAAATGGTGGATGCTCAAGGAAACGTACATTATGATCGGATTACGTCGTTCAATGCTGTGGATCAAGCTTTTCTTATTTCTTTTGCAAAGAATATCCACGATTCTCTTAAAGTTGGTGGTAATGTTAAAATAATAAGAAGAAGACTTGGAGATTTTGCTGGTTCCTGGGGTGGAGGTTTAGATTTATCCGTAAAATTATTGCTGAATCATTGGAAACTAGCAGCAGTTTTGAGGGATGCTACGACAACGTTTAATGCTTGGTCGTTTAGCCTATCTGATAAAATGAAAGAAGTATTTTTGATGACAGGGAACGATTTACCTTCCAATCATATCGAACTGACATTGCCTCGTCTCATTATGGGTATTGGTAGAGAAATGAATTTGATGAGTCATTTTTATATTTACCCGGAATTAGATCTTGATGTAACGTGGGATGGAAAGAGGAACACTATTATTCGTACCAATGTCTTTAGTGTAGACCCTCGATTAGGACTCGAGTTGTCGTACAAGAAAATAGTTTTCTTGCGTGCTGGTGCTATGAATTTGCAGAAATATTCCAATTATGAACGCAAAAAAGTATGGACTTTCCAACCATCGCTCGGCTTGGGCTTAAACATTGCCAGGCGATTTACGATTAATTATGCTTATACCGATATCGGTGATATGAGTTTTGCTCTTTATTCTCACGTCGTTTCTGTTCACTTGCTTTTTTCTTCGAACAAGGCAAGCTTATAGTATTTTAACATGAATAAGTATATATTATTTTTTTTATGTATTTTTTTTAGTTACATTGTACGATCGCAATTTGGAAATGAATGGATCGATTTTAACAGAAAGTATTACAAAATACCCATTGCAACATCAGGAATTTATCGAATTACTTACAATACCCTAGTCAACGCTGGTATACCTGTTTCAACACTTGATCCGAGGCAATTTCAAATTTTTGCACGTGGTAAAGAAATTCCCATTTATGTTCATGGAGAAAATGATGGTGTTTTTCATTCGAGTGATTACATAGAATTTTATGGTAAAGCCAATGATGCATGGTTAGACACTGCAGTTTACTTTAATAGCGAACCGCCCAATCGTGAAATTAGTCTTTTCTCAGATACCATTTTTTATTTTCTTACATGGAATCCAACTGGTATAAACAACCGACGACTTACGTTAGAAACAGACCGTAATTTTACAGGTTATCAATCTGAACAATATGTTTTCTATCGCGTTCGACAGAATTATTATTCTACATATTATGATGGGGAGACTGATTATTATGGTATTACAGATATGCGATATACCGAGGTAGAAGGTTGGTTTGACGCGCCAATGTCAATCAATCCCGCTACGCCTGGTCAACCTCAAATCTATTCAAAGCAGGTCATGACACCGTATGCATATACCACTGGTCCTCCGACAAGGGTTCAAATACGTCTCTGTGGAGCCTCCAATTATGCTATGGCTAATCCAGATCATCACATCAGAATTACTTTTTTAAATCAAACCATTGACACAACTTTTGAGGGTTATGTGAAAGTTACATTTAATCGATCTATATCATCTCTTCTTTTGAACAATCAAAATACATTTATTTTTGAACTGCCTGCAGATTTGCCAACCAATGCTGATCGGATTGCTCTGAGTTTTATTGAGGTAACATATCCTCGTCAACTTCACTTAGGAAACGGTAATATTATGAGTTTTATTGCTCCGGCCAAAACAACAGCTAAATCATATTTTCAGTTCACTGGTTTAAATGCAATAGCAACCGATACTGTACTGGTATATGATTTAACGAATCACAGAAGAATACTTACTCAACGCGTTGGATCGAATGTCTCTTTTCTTTCAGCTAACACGGGTGCTGAAAGGATCATGTTCTTGTTTGCTAATTCAGCTGTGAATTACGTAACTAGCATTGTTCCGGTTAATAAGAATACGACCACACCTGGTTTTTTCACTGATTTTTCCGTTGATCCGCACAAAAGAGCTAATGTTTTAATGATTACTCATCGCAGCTTGTGGGATGCCGTAAATGAGTATGCCACCTACAGGCAGAGTACCGGCTATCAAGTAGGAGTGATTGATGTGCTTGAGTTGTACGATCAGTTTGCTTATGGCATACCCAAACACCCACTTGCTATCAGAAATTTTGTAAGGTTTGTTTTAGCACATTATGACGACACTATACGGGCAATTTATCTGATCGGAAAAGGTTTCCGAGCGGGTGGCACGTCGTACAATTATCGTTTCAACCAACAAGCAAACATTGGAACATTGTTACCTTCATTTGGAAATCCACCCTCGGATATTTTATTTGTGTCAGATCTTGGTTTAGGACCTTATGCTCCTATTATTCCCATTGGAAGAATTAGTGCTAAGAATTCATCTGATGTGCTTAATTATTTGCAGAAAGTAAAGGATTATGAATTTGAAAAAAATAAACCTTATGACCCCAGTAATCCAACTGAAAAAGAGTGGATGAAAAAAGTATTACATTTTGCTGGTGGTAGTAATGTCTCAGAAGCCCAAATGTTATTAAGCTTTTTAAATGTTTTTCGCGATTCAATCTCAGGACCTTTTTATGGTGGGGAGGTGACTACATTTACAAAAACATCGACAGCTCCCATTCAACAAAGTTGGAGTGATAGTATAAAAAACCTGGTTAATCGTGGAGTTTCTATCATGAACTTTTTTGCTCATGGAGCTGGTTTCGGTTATGACATTAGCATCGACGACCCTTCAGCGTACACCAACTATAAGCGTTATCCTTTTTTTATTGCTAATAGTTGTTACTCTGGCGATTTATTTCAACTCACTCCTACAGCTAGTGAAAGCTTTGTGTTGATTCCCAATAAAGGAGCGATAGGTTATTTAGCGAGCAGTTCTAAATCCTTTGCATCGTATCTATTTATTTATTCAAGAGAGTTGGTGGGAAGGATAGCCCATCGCAATTATGGTGACCCTATAGGAAAAATTATTCAGAAGACTATACAATCGGTTCAATACTATGACAATTCTCTTTATCTGCGCGATATATGTTTTGGAATGACTTTACATGGTGATCCACTTATTTTGCTAGGTGGAATTACCATGCCTGATTTTTTAATGACTCCTTCTCAAGTAACTTTTGTTCCTACTCAGATCACAACTGATTTGGATTCATTCACAGTTAAAATTGTTGCAAAAAACATAGGTCGAGCTATAGAAGATTCTATCGTTGTTGAAATAGAAAGAATTTACCCTGATCAAAGTTCAGATATTGTTCGTAGAAAAATTAAAGCTCCCTATTTTAATGACACATTGGATATAAAACTAGCTGTTCAACCAGTGATTGGATCAGGATTAAATCAATTGCGAGTAACACTGGATGCTTACCTTCAGGTATCGGAATCGAATGAACTCAACAACACGGCGAATGTATCTTTTTTAATCATTTCTAGTGATGCAGTGCCCATATACCCCTATGAATATGCAGTCATTCCTGATACGATAGTTACCTTAATTGCTAGTACAGTACATCCCATGGCTTCTGCAGCTTCTTATGTTTTTCAAATAGATACCATAGATACTTTTGATAGTCCATTTTTAAAGGAAAGTCCAGTTATTACTCAAACTGGAGGTATTTTATCATGGACACTACCTTTTCCCATGACAGCCATGCCAGACAGTACTGTATATTATTGGAGAGTTATGAAAGTTGGCACTGGTAATTGGCGCGAAAGTTCATTTCAGTTTATTCCCAACAAAAGAGGTTGGGGTCAAGCTCATTTTTTTCAGTTTAAAAACGATGATTATACTTATGTTTCATTTAACAGGCCTCAGCGTAGATTTGATTTTGTTAATACCATCGTTACTATAAGTGCTCAAACTGGTTATTATCCCCATATACCATGGTCAGAAGAATGGTATAAAATCAATGGAGCTTTGAAAGGACAATGGTCTTGCACCAATTACAACGGTCATGGGATGAAATTTGCTGTTTTTGACACGATAGGCGTCAATCCTTGGGTAAACGTTGATCCAGATCATGATGGTCTTGGACCATACGAAGCTCTCAATTGTAGAGCTTATCCTTACTATGATTTTGATTTTTATACCACCGATTCACTGTGGTTGGAACGAATGAGAAGATTTATAGATACCATTCCCCATGGTTATTATGTATTAGCTTTTAGCCATCGTAACCATAATGCACAAAATTACCCTGAAGAATTATATCAGGCTTTTGAGAGCATCGGAAGCATGATCATACGAACACTGCCAAATCATCATCCTTACATCATTTTTGGAAGAAAAGGTTACTATAATCAAGCTCAAGAAAGTGTAGGGAGTTCCATGACAAGCATTATTCATGGGGAATGGAACATTCCTACACGATGGAAGGAGGGTCATATCAAGTCAACTCGAATTGGTCCTGCTTATTCTTGGGGCAGCTTACATTGGCGTGTTAGAAGCTATGAAGCGGGCATATGGACCGATTCGGTAAGATTGTATGTTTTAGGTGTAAAAGCAGGAGGTATGGTGGATACCCTTATTGGTCCTCTACCTCCAATCTCTGATTCCATGGATATTTACAATTTATCTTCTCGCATTGATGCCCAAATATATCCATATTTGCACCTTCTTATAACAATGAAGGACGAATCTTTGCATACGCCAGCTCAAATGGTGAGATGGCAAGTTTTGTATGAACCTGTGCCAGAGACCGCCATCGACCCGCAAGCTCATTTTCATTTCCTTTCCAGTAAAGTTCAAGAAGGTGATACTGTTCGTTTTGGTATTGCCACAAGAAATATCAGTCCAGTAGACTTTCCTGATTCCTTACGTGTTTCTTATTTCTTGAGAAGAAACGGACAAGTTCAACTGCTTTCCCATAAAGTTCTTCGAAAGCATCCTGCAGGTGATGTTTTAATTGATTCGATCAAATTTTCTACTAAAGGCATGGCTGGCATGAATTCAGTCTGGGTCGAATTTAATCCAATTAATCCATATACAGGCACGTACTATCAATTAGAACAATATCATTTTAACAACTTACTGGAGGTTCAATTTGAAGTTGACAAAGATAGAATTAACCCAATATTGGACGTAACTTTTGATGGTGTTCATATCCTGGATGGCGATATTGTCAGTGCAAAACCAAATATTGAAATTTTTCTCAAAGACGAAAACAAATATCTTCTACTGACTGATACGAGTTGTATTCGTGTATATCTTCAAAGGAAAGGTGAAGAGCTTAGGCCAGTTTATTTTATGGAGGGGGGAGTACAAAAAATGTTTTTTTATCCGCCCTCATCCTCTAAGCAAAACATAGCACGAGTAGTTTATCCTGCAGGACCTTTAGCAGATGGAGAGTATAAACTGATCGTTCAGGCGAGAGATATGAGTGGGAATGAAAGTGGTTTTTATGATTATGAAATAAATTTTCAAGTTATCAACAAGCCTGCTATTACGCATATTATGAATTGGCCTAATCCTTTCAGCACAAAAACACATTTTGTTTTTACTCTTACAGGTTCACAAGTCCCTGAAGATATTCGTATTCAAATCATGACCATTACGGGACGAGTTGTCCGAGAGATTACACGTGAAGAGTTAGGCCCCATTCATATTGGTCGAAATATAACTTCCTATGCGTGGGATGGGAGAGATCAATTTGGTGAACAACTTGCTAATGGCGTCTATCTTTATAGGGTTATTGTTCGTCTTAATGGGAAATCCATCGATCACATATCTACTGAAGCCGACAAGTATTTTACTCATGAATTCGGGAAAATGGTATTAATTCGATAAAATTTAATATGGATGATAGATTCAAAAAAAATTGAACGAATCAAATATCTTACAAAGGAATTAAATCGGCATAATTATCTTTATTATGTGCTTAATCAGCCTGAAATTGATGACGAAACTTTTGACATGCTTCTCAAAGAACTTGAGCAACTTGAAAAAGAAATTGGCTATCGTGAGCCAGACAGTCCTACCCATCGAATTGGAGGGGATATAACTAAAGTTTTTCCACAGGCAGAACACGTTTTTCCAATGCTTTCTCTCGATAATGTTTACGATCGAGGAGAATTGAAGGATTTTTTTCGTCGTTGTCGAGAACTTACAGGTAACGAAAACCTGACGTATACCTGTGAATTGAAATACGATGGTGTAGCTATTAGTTTGATTTACGAAAAAGGTTTGCTAACAAGAGCTGTTACAAGAGGAGATGGCTATAAGGGCGATGTGGTGACCACCAATATTAAAACCATTCGTTCAATTCCCTTGCATCTCATGGGAAATCATTGGCCAGAATTATTAGATGTTCGTGGAGAAGTTATTATGACGTATGATACTTTCAATCGAATCAATCAACAACGTAAAGATATTGGTGAACCACTTTTTGCTAATCCCCGAAATGCAGCAGCTGGAACACTCAAATTACAAGATTCTAGTGAGGTTGCAAGACGAAAGTTGGATTTTATTCCATATGCTGTTTTTTCGGATGTTATCTTAGCTTCAACTCATTACGAAAACCTTCAATTACTGAAAAATTGGGGTTTTTTCGTTTCTCCTTATGTCAAAATTGCTCATCAAGAGGATGAGGTTTTTGAATTTTTGGAATACTGGGACAAAGAACGAAAAACTCTACCTTTTCCTATTGACGGGGCAGTCATCAAAGTGAATGATCTCTCATTACAAGAAGAATTAGGAATGACTGCTAAGTTTCCACGGTGGGCAATAGCTTATAAATTTAAGGCTGAAGAAGCTATCACACGAATTGTTTCTATTGATTTTCAAGTTGGTAGAACTGGAATATTAACTCCTGTAGCTAATTTGGAACCCGTGCAATTGAGTGGAACTACTGTCAGACGAGCCACTTTGCATAATGAAGATTACATTCGATTACTTGATATTCGGTTGGGAGATTATGTTGCAGTTGAAAAAGCCGGGGAAATCATTCCTAAAGTGATCTACGTTGTAAAAGAAAAAAGGACAGGTGAAGAAAAGGAAATTTTATTTCCGTCAAAGTGCCCAACTTGCGGTGCCGATCTCAAACGTAACCCTGGCGAAGCTGCTTGGTTTTGCCCCAACGATGAAACTTGTCTTCCTCAAGTTAAAGGTAGAATTGAACATTTTATTTCACGTGACGCTATGAATATTAAATCACTAGGAGAGGGAAAAGTTGATCTGCTTTTTGAAAAAGGTCTTATTAAAGATCCTGCAGATTTGTATGATTTAACATTTGAAAAACTTATTGGCTTAGAAAAACGATGGTTTGATGAAACTGGCAAAGAAAGAACCATGCAATTCAGGGAAAAAACAGTACAAAATATTTTACAAGGGATCGAGCAATCCAAGTCAGTTCCCTTTGAAAAAGTTCTTTATGCCCTAGGCATTCGTCATGTAGGTGAATCTCTCGCTAAAAATATCGCACGCTATGCTAAAAATATTCATCGTCTCAAAGAAATGAGTGTAGAGGAATTAATGATGATTGAAGATGTAGGTGAAATTGTTGCACATAGTATTTATCAATGGTTTAGAAACCAAAAAAATCTCATACTTTTAGAACGTTTAGAAAAGGCAGGCTTGCAGATGTCTGTTTCAGAGGTTTCCATTCATAGTCAGAAACTGAAGGGTTTACAATTTGTCATATCTGGTGTTTTTGAAACAATTGAGCGCGAGGAACTCAAAAAGCTTATCGAATCGCACGGAGGCAAAGTCCTTACATCCGTAAGTTCAAAAGTTAATTTTATTGTAGGTGGTCAGAATATGGGACCAGCTAAATTAGAAACAGCCAAAAGATTGGGCATTCCTGTACTTTCTGAAAAAGAATTTTTTAACAAATTTGATTTATGAAAAAATGGTTATTTATTGTCGGGTTGTTATTGTTTTTGCCACAATGTTACGTAGGGCGATTAATCGTCTATAATGTAGCCGATACCCGTGATTACAAAAAATTTCCACAAGTTATCATAACTCCTTCACCTGAACCTTTTCGTTTTTATCGAGGTAAACAAATAAATTTGGATTCATTATCATTTCCAGATATTTACGTCATAAACAAAAAGAAAATTCGCAATTATGAAAGCCTTTTTAAACGTACTAAGACAACTGCTTTTCTTATTATTCGTCACGACACCATATTATATGAACGTTATTTTCGAGGATATGATTCATTAAGTATTTTCCCTTCATTTTCTATGTCAAAGTCTGTGATATCATTACTAATTGGAATAGCATTGGGTGAAGGAAAAATAACCTCCTTAGATGATCCTGTGATTAAGTATATTCCTGAACTTCGACCTGAGTTGAAAAAAGTAACCATTCGGCACCTTCTGAATATGGAATCAGGATTTCAATTTCAAGAGAATTATTATAATCCTTTTGCTGAGATTGCAAAATACTATTACGGAGATCATCTCAAGCAGTACATTAAGAAATTAAAACTCAAAAAGGAGCCTGGTAGGGAATTCGAATATCAAAGTGTCAACACCTTGTTGTTGGCCCTTGTTTTGGAAAGTGCCACAGGAATGCCTTCTTGGAAATACCTTGAAACTCGATTTTGGCAAAAAATAGGTACTTCTCTACCTGCTACGATTAACCTTGATTCTCCCAAAGACAGTACTTTTAAAGCTTTTTGTTGCCTTAACGCCACCGCTCGAGATTTTGCCAAACTTGGAAAAATTATGCTAGATCGCGGAAAATACAATGATCAACAAATTATTCCAACATCGTACGTAGATCTATTATTTAATCCTGAGACTAAGAAATCTCCAAAAAAAAGAAAGAAAAGCGTATACTTTTACCGATATCATTGGTGGTACGATAGCTGGGGGAATCTAGCTGCTTATGGATTTCTTGGGCAATTAGTGATAATATTTCCTTCAAAGCATATGATCATGGTAAGGCTTGGTGATAAAAACGGTGGAGTAGACTGGCCTCAAATAATGAACTATATCGCCAAACAATTGTAATCATGAAAAGGATAGGGGTTATCTCAGATACCCATGGAGTTTTACCTAAGGAATATTCAATTTTTTTTAAAGATTGCGATGAAATTTGGCATGCTGGAGATGTCGGAAGCACAGATGTGTTGTTAGAGCTTCAACAATTAGCTTTGTTAAGGGTGGTGTGGGGAAATATCGACGGAGCCGATATCCGAGCTCAAAGTAGCGAAGAACATTTTTTTGAGCTTTTCAATCAGCGCATTTATATTCGTCATATTGTGCGAACTTTTTCGAAATACGACAACAAGATATTAGAACGGCTAAAACAATTGAAGCCAACTATAGTCATAGCAGGACATAGCCACATTTTAGAAATTAAATACGATCAACAAAACAAATGGCTTTATATTAATCCTGGAGCAGCTGGAAAATTTGGACCTCACCTGAAAAGAACAATGGTACGTTTTTTACTCAATGAAAATGGAGTCTCTGATCTTGAAATTTGGGAAAAAGAAAAACTATGATAAGGTGGTGTATTTCTTTTGGTAGTATTTTGTCTTGGCTTACTTTTTATTCTCAGTTTCGTCAATTTATATTGCCATCTGAACAACAGAATTTTCAGGTAACGATGAATTATCGACAAGTTATCGACCTTTGTCTTTATCTGGATAGTACTTATAATGAAGTGGACTTTGATACGTTAGGATTTAGTGCCAACGGATCTATTGTGCCTTTACTTCATGTTAGAAAAGCAGCTGGTGAGGATAAAATTAAGTTGCTCATCATGGCTGCGATACATGCTGGTGAGACAGATGGAATTGATGCTGGTTTCCTCTTTTTGCGTAGCATTTTGCATCATCAGATGTTGAAAAAATATCTCGAACGTTTTGAGATTTTTTTTATTCCTGTCTTTAATGTGGAAGGTTTGCAGCGATTTTCATCTAATCAGAGAATCAATCAAAATGGTCCTTCTGAAACAGGTTGGCGAACGAATAGTTTGAATCTGAATTTAAATCGTGATTTCTTAAAAGCTGATGCTCCTGAGATGCGTGCATGGCTTGCTTGGTTTCATAAAACAAAACCAGATTTTGTTGTCGATTGTCATACTACTGATGGGGCAAATTACCAGTATACTGTTACTTATTCTTTGGGAAATAATTTACTGTTTGACGATTCATTGCGAATTTTCCTTCAGGAGAAATTAATACCTTTTCTTACTGAGAAAATGAATGAAACAGGTGATTTGTTGTTTCCATACATAATATTTAAAAACTGGCATGATCCTACTTCAGGTATAGTTAAAGATATAGCTTCGCCCAACTTATCACATGGATATACATTGATGTATGATATACCATGCTTTCTGATCGAAACTCATATGCTTAAGCCATACAAAACTCGTGTAGAGGCAACCGAAAGAGTCCTTCTCTATATCTACATTTGGCTTTATGAAAATTACCAGTCTTTTAAGAAAATTATGAACAAAGTACATCGAATCAATACATGTGAGAGGTATAAAAAAGCTTTTCCTGTTTTGCAACAAGCGAATATGAGTGATAGTATGTTCATTGATTTTTTGGGTTATTCGTATGAATGGATAAAAAGTACGGTTACTAACCAACAATATGTTCGTTACAACGATCAACATCCCAAAACGTTTCAATTACCTTATTTTGGAAAAATCATAGCTTCGAAAGAGGTGAATCTACCCGAAGCTTATCTCATACCTCGACAGTATAAACATCTTATTGAAATTTTATCTTATCATGATGTTTATGCCATTCCTGTCAGAAACAACATGCGTGTTTCCTGTAGAACAATTTATCTGCAGAAAGTTCGTTTTTCGTCCATGCCTTATGAAGGCAGGTTTCAACCCTCGTACGATGTAATGGAAAAAGACACCGTGATAGAAGTTCAAGCTGGGACCTATCTCGTTCCTCTTTGTCAAAGAGGTTGGCGAACCATAGCTTATTTATTAGAACCCACTTCATCTGTGAGTTTTCTTAAATGGGGTTTTTTCAATGCTATCTTTGAGCAAAAAGAGTACGGAGAAATTTATGTATTGGAACCATTAGCTGATGAAATGATAAAAAATCCTCAAATTCAAAAAGAATTTGAAGAATGGAAAAAACAAAATCCATCAGCATCTCATTACGAGCAGTTGAATTGTTTTTTCTTGCGTTCTAAGTATGCAGATATATATCAGAATTGGTATCCTGTTTTGAAAGTTTATGATAAAATTGAATTTAACAAATTAATACCAGCACGATGAAACGCATATTTTCATTTAACGTGAATGGAATTCGATCGGCTATTGGTAAAGGATTATATGATTGGATAGCCAAAGAAAAACCAGATGTATTATGTCTTCAGGAGCTGAAAGCACATGAACAACAAATACCACTGATGGAAGTACATGCCTTAGGTTATGAAACCTTTTTATTACCGGCTCATAAAAAGGGGTATAGTGGGGTTGCTATTTTTACTCGCATCAAGCCCACCAATGTAGAAATGGGAATGAATATGGATATATATGACCAGGAAGGACGCTTTATGAGAGCTGATTTTGGTCAACTATCAATCGTTTCTGTTTATCATCCTTCTGGCACGTCGGGAGAAGAACGACAAGCTTTCAAGATGAAATGGCTCGGAGACTTTTTGCGTTACATTGAAAATCTTCGCTTCCGGCGCCCTTATCTCATCATTGCAGGAGACTTCAATATTGCACACGAAGAGATAGATATTCACGATCCAATAGGCAATGCTAATAACTCGGGTTTTTTACCTGAGGAAAGGGAATGGTTCACTAATTTTCTTCATCATCAATATGTAGACACTTTCCGATATTTGTACCCTGATAAACAGGTCTATTCATGGTGGTCATTTCGTTTTCAAGCTCGCAAAAAGAATAAAGGTTGGAGAATAGACTACATCATTATCACTCCTAACTTGCTTCCTTATCTTAAAGATGCATTTATACATCAAGATGTTGAAATGAGTGATCATTGCCCTGTAAGTATTACATTCGATTGGAATGCTTTTCAGAAGGACCATGTTTAAATTTTGTACAAAAAAATTAAGTGTCATTTCTGGCTTTCCACGAGAATGAAAAACATTTTTATGCTTTATTTTCAAAGGATAATAAAAATCATTACGCATCAACTATTCCTATTGTCATACTCACTAGCAATTTTCATGAGATTCTATAATTCATTTTGCTTCTGTGATCTAAAAAAATTTTAGAAAGTTGCATGAATTATTAAATAAATCAACGCTTATGATAAAGAAACCTTTATTAGTAAAAAAAGTATTTCATGAAATCTTTTTTCTTAAATCTAGAGACTGGTAAAGTTTCGTTGTTATACAATTGCACCATGGTTAGATTATTTTTTCGAATGATTCCTTTAATGAATTGGACGTTTACGATATGTTGATTATGTATGCGAATAAATCCTTCGTCTTGTAATAATTTTTCGTAGTATTGAAGAGGTTTACTGCTCATTGTGCTACTTCCGTTCGACAGGTTAAAAATGGAATAGCTACCAGAGGAAGAAATATACATTACTTCTTTTAAAGGTAAAGACTCATATTTATAATTATTAGAAATTAAAATTTTTTGTATGGATTTCCTTTCAAGGTAGTAATTCGAAGCCATTGAAATGTTCGGTTTATAATCTGTATTTTGGCCTTCAGTATGGGATTGAATGAAGTTTTCAAGAGCTTCTTGGAGTTCATGGTAATCTATGGGTTTTAAGATATAGTCAATGGCTGATAGTTTAATTGCTTTGATAGCAAATTTTTCATAGGCTGTAATAAATATGATGGCAAAAGGAATTTTAGGAAATTCATCTAGTAGTTCAAAAATATTACCATCTGCTAACTGTATATCGGCAAGGCATAGATCAATTTTGAGTTTAAACAAATCTTTCCTCACTTGTGCAATCGAGTCGGCTACTCCGACTATTTCAAATTCTAACTTTATTAATTCATTTTTTAAAACTTCTACCGTTATAGGGTCGTCTTCGATGATATATGCTTTCATGCTATTCTAATTTAAAATGAATTTCAACTGAAACTTCTTTTTCACCTTTTGTAACGGTAAAAAAGCTTCTATTAAATAAATACAATCTTTGTTTTACCAGTTCTAATCCAATGCTATCGCTTGAGATGTTTTTATTTTCCTTCCATTTTCCATTGTTGTTGACCAAGCATATTAACTCATCGTTGAGTATTCTAAAAATGATGTTTATACTTACACTCTTATTTTCTTCGTTTAAGCCGTGTTTTATGGCATTTTCAATAAAAGGGTGAATACACATTGAAGGGATCTTAACAAATATGAGGTCTATGTCTGGATCAACAATAATTTCGTATTTAAGTTTGTTCTGTAAACGTTTTTTCTCTATTTTTAGATATTTTTCAATAAGATCTATTTCAGCCTCGAGGGTTACTAATGACTGCTTATTAGCATTGATGACTTCTCTGAAGTATTTAGATATGAGTAGTAAATATTGCTCAGCTTCTTGCAATTGTTTTAATTTTATGAGACCTAACAGTGAATTTAAAGCATTACTTAAAAAATGTGGTTGCAATTGATTGTATAAGGACTTTATTTGGTAATCTATAAAGATCAATTTCTTTTTCATTAAATTTTTTTGCACTTTTAATAAAGATAAAATCAAGAATACCAGAAAAGTAAATGTCAAAATAATAACGCTAATTTTGAAGAAGAGGGTTTCATACCATTTGGGTAATACGTATACTTGTAGAATTTCTTCTCTTTTGCTATGGGGAGTGAAAAATTTTAATACGTAATTGCCTGGCTCGTTAAAAATCGTATCAAATGTTGTATTGGTAAGATAGCTTTCTTTTAGGATTTCTTGATTTTTGATAATCTTATATCCTATTTTTTCTATTGCATCATTCTTAAAGTTTAAATGTTTAAATCTAATCATCAATTTCTTATTTTGATTTATTTCGACGTATCGATCGTGGATAAAGTGATCATCTATTTTTATGGAAAGTATACTAAAAGCATATTCATTATTATTTGTGTCATTTGATAAAAAATTGATTTTTTTTATTTTATTTTCTCCTTCTACGTACAGATCATCACCAGATAACCATAAGTCATAAATGTTTTCATTTTTCAACGAATCGTCTAGAGGTATTTTTAAAACGTTGATTTTATCAATTTTGTGTGGATCAGTTTTAAATAAAATGAAAGATGAATTGGTCAGGACTAGAATATTATTTTCATAAAATTTGATAGTTCTTATATTTTGTTGTGTTAAATCTGAGAAATGGTACCAAATTGAGGGAGGAAAATTTTTATAATCTACAAAATAAATTCCTTCTGAGTACGTTGCTATGATTAATTTGTCTTTATGTTTTTTTATTTTAAAAATGTTAGAGTTGCAGAATTCACAGTATGTGAACTTATCTAATTGATTGTTCTCTTTGTTCAAGACATATATCCCATTTTGATTACCCAATATAAAAAGATTTTCTGTGAGCTTTTCAAATGATTGTATTCTTTCATAGACCATTATAGTATCGACAAATTTGTTGTTACTCAAAGAAAAAATGTAAATGATTTTATGTCCTGCTATATAAAGAAAAGAGCTATCACTTGTAAAGTCTTTGACTACAAAATTTATTTTAAAAACAAATCTGTTTTTATTTTTGTTATAAATAAATATTTTTTCATCTAGATAATATTTTTTTATGAGAAGTTGCGAATCTTCATATAAAATTGTATAACTTGTCTTGTTTTTACCTAAATATGATGTTTTTTTGTCTTTGGTTAGTGAAATAAGAGGTATAGCGTAAATACCTTCACTTGTTGAACAAAAAAGTTTATCATTAATAATGTATAAAGAATGACATATAATATTATTATTTAATATGGACCATATGGAGTTTGTACTTATTTCATATACAAACACACCTCTATTGAGGGTCGAAATGATGAGTTTATTTGAGTCTAGCATTTTGACATCAGAAACACTGGATTTAAAATATTTTTTACCTATTAGCTTACCATGTTTATCATAAACTAGTAAAACGTTGGTGTATATTAAATATTTAGCTTGTTTTGTTTCAAAATAGAATGGTAATAGTTTAATGTAAAAAGTTGTATCTTTTGGAACAATGGCATGATGTAGTATAATGGTAGAAGTATTACCTACGTTACCAAACGAAAATGTTGTTTTATTATTGACAAAAGGATATGTTCTTTTAAAAAATAAATTTTTTTTAAGTATAATCATTGCTTTTCTGGCAGATTGCAAGAACAATGTGTCTGGTGTGTCTATTATGCTTATAAAAAATTCGTCCAATTCAGTAAATTTTGCTTTTGAGTGAAAGGGTTTTACAACATAAAAGCTATCAGTTTTATAATTGTAAATTGCAATATCTGGGGAAAAGGTTCTTACAAATAAAAAGGTATCAGTAAATATTACATTATGAACCCCAAATACGATGTTGGAAGGTAGCCCTTTTTTTTTGTCGTAATGGTGGATTTTTTGGCCATTATACTTATACAAACCTGCTTCAGTAGCAATCCAAATGTATCCATGTAGATCTTTGTATAAATTGTATACAACCATTCCTTTGAAG